>JAITQQ010000029.1 GCA_031288855.1 Prevotellaceae bacterium | reverse complement strand
CTGCCCAACGCCATGGTGCAAGTAAGCCCGGTAACCCAGTTTCGCAGCGGGTCGGGCTACCAATACGAAGATACCGTGATTTTCGGTTTTACGCACACCAACAAAGGGCACTGGAATTTGTGCCACGTGCCGCTGTTGCCCGTCACAGGCGAGGTGTTGCCCAACGACTATTGTTCAGGCTTCAGCCACGACAACGAAGAAGCGCATCCGGGCTATTACCGCGTATTCCTTGAACGCTACGGCGTCAACGCCGAACTGACGGCCACGCTGCGCTGCGCCTACCACCGCTACACTTACAATGCAGGGCAGGAAAAGAAACTGCTTGCCGACCTTTCGCGCTCGAACGAAAGGGTGCGGGAATGGCACATTGCACAGGCGGATGAACGGACTTTTACAGGCTTTCAGCATGCCGGTGAAAAAATATATTTTTATGCCGTATCCAACCACAACATAAAAACAATTGACTCGCTGCACAGTGAGCGGCGAATAGTCCCGGTAATTCACTTCGCGGGCGAAGAAAACAACGTGCCGTTGGAATTGAAAATCGGATTCTCATTTGTGAGTGTCGAAAATGCGAAAGAGAACCTTGCCAAAGAAATGGAAGCGAAAAGTTTTGCGGAGGTGCGCGCTGAAGCCACCGGCACGTGGGAAGCCCTGCTGTCGAAAATACAAGTGTGGGGCGGCAGCGAAAGGCAACGCAACATTTTCTATTCCTCGCTTTACCGTGCGTTCCTCTGGCCGGCCTTGCGTAGCGACGCCAACGGCGATTTTACGGACATTTACGGTAAGGTAACAAACAAAGGATTCCGCTACTACACCGACCCGTCGTTTTGGGACGATCACCGGAATAAATTGGTGCTGCTGGATATGTTGTCGCCTTCGGTAGCGGTTGACGTCATTCACTCCATCACCGACAGGGGAGGGAAAATCGGCTTTATGCCTACCTTTTTCCATGGCGACCATGCCGCTGTATTTGTGGCAGGCGCTTACCTGCGGGGCTTGCGGGGTTTCGACGTGGATAGCGCCTACCATTTGCTGTTGCGGAATGCCACCATCGAAAGCCGCAGCCGCCCGCACCTGAACGAATACATGAAAAAAGGCTACATCTCGGAGCCCGACATTGCACAACCCAACACCGAAACCGTAGCGCACGCCGGCGTGACAAAAACCCTCGAATACGCTTACGACGATTATGCGGTAGCCCTACTGGCAAAAGCTTTGAACGATACCGCGAATTACGCCATGCTGATGCGCCGCACCGGCAACTACAAAAACCTTTTCGACCCCTCCACCGGTTTGATGCGGGGAAAATTGGAAAACGGCGAATGGATTCAAAATTTCGATCCCTGCTATCCTTACTACGAATACATGTACCGCGAAGCCAACGCCTGGCAATCGTCTTTCTATGCGCCGCACGACGTAGAAGGCTTGATAGGGCTGTACAAGAGCCGTGACGATTTTGAAAACAAACTGGATTCCCTGTTCACTATCCCCTGGAAAGGGCATGAAGCCTATAATTTTTCGGGATTTATCGGGCAATACTGCCATGGCAACCAACCCGACCATAATTTCCCGTACCTGTATTACTTTGTTGGCAAACAGGAAAAATCGCAGGCACTGCTCGACACGCTGATGAACCACTTTTACGGCATGGGCAAGGAAGGGCTGGCGTTGGCGGGCATGGACGATGCGGGGGAAATGTCGTCGTGGTACGTGTTCAATGCCATTGGCCTCTATCCCTTCTCGCCGGCCGATGAAGACTACATCGTGTCCGTTCCCCTGTTCGATAAAGTGCAGGTTACGCTTGGCGACGATACCCGCTTTATCATCCGGAAAGAAAACCACGGGCGGAAAATAACGGGCGTCACCTGCGGCGAACAAAAAATAGATGGGTGGTTTATTTCACACACAGCCTTGACGCAAGGCAAAGAACTGCTGATAACGGTGAACGGAGCGCAATAATGGAACTCTCGTAAATATGTCATCAATTTGTAATAATTCTAACAATGTGAATTAAATATATAGAAAAAATTTGGATATCCTGATTTTTGTTGTAATTTTACCACGTATTTTGTTAAAAGCATAATAATTATAACAATATATTTAATGAACAAATCACTAACCTTTAATCTTTCTATCATTGCTTCTACCGAGAGCAAGATGAATGACGATGCATTCGAAGAGAGTGAAAATGCATTTGAAACCAAACAGTACAAGCAGTCCTTTTATGCTTTGTTGGACTACATTAACGGCACGCACCGTGCGAAGTACGGCAATGCCGGCGGTACGGAATTTACCATTCCGCATGGTTCTATTGTGCTGAATCTGAAAATTAAAAAGGATGAGCTGACCATTACAGCGCCTTTCCTGTCGTTACCGGAAAAAAACAGGGTGCCTTTATTGAGGCAGGTGGCCGGATTGAATTTTAACGACATGAATCTGGCGGCAATTGTATTAAAAGATAACCAATTATTTTTTGAATACAGTTGCCCGCTTTCATTGGTTAATCCTTACAAGATATATCATGTCCTGCGGGAAATATGCAGTACGGGCGATAGGTTCGACGATGAATTTGTGACGAAATTCGGTGCGCAACGCATCTACGAACCCAAGATAACGCCCTATGACGCCCAAACAATTGATGCGATTTACGACGTGGTCCGCTTGAGTTGCAAAGAATGTCTGGATGCATTAAAGGAATTTGAAGGCAGCCGCAAATACGGATTTGCTTGGAACGTAGTCGATACCACCTTGATGAAAATACTGTACTATGCCCATCCGCAGGGACAACTACTGAACGACTTGAACAAAGCCGTCTGGGCTATGGACCGCGAGGATATCCCAGTGCCGGAGGTCGTTGTGCAGGGAAAACAGATGGTGGAACGTTTGCAGGCCATGACGAAAGAAGCGCTCGCCGAAAATTTATATTATGTGGAAACGTTTGTCCCCGATAAATACCGCACGGGACTGAAAAATATACAGGAAAATTTTGAAGAGCCTTTTGAAAATGTAAGCAAGGCAATAGAAAATAACGATTTCCTGTATTGCTATTTGGTGATCGTTTATCGATTCTATAGAATGTATTTTCACACCCTCGTGCCGGACGACGTAAACAATTTGGTCGTAAATGCCATGCAGCGCAGTTCGGCGCAACCCTTGGAAGAGGCGGCAGGCGTCTTGTATGAGGCGATGAAGAATATTATGGACGGAGAACTTACGCCGCCGGCAGAAAATCCGCTGGCGGGAATAGATATGACGAACTACATGAATGCTGTACAACAGCAAATGCAAAACCTCAATATGGAAGACTTGGCAAAGAACATGCAAAACCTGATGTCGTCGATGCTCGGCCAAAATAAAAAATAAACTATTCACATTATTCAGACTTGTTATGGAACAAAAAAATATTTACCAAACCGTTTTTAAAATCAATCATGCCGGTGGATCCGGAAGCTGCTTTTATCTGAAAACGCATAATGTTTTTGTGACCAACTACCACGTGGTGGAAGGGTTTCAAACCGTAGCCATTAAAGACAACGAACAAAATTCGTTTTTAGCCCGTGTCATCCTTGTCAATCCGGCACACGACATTGCGCTGCTGACAGCCGAAGGCGACTTTTCCAAATTACCCGAAATAGCGCTTTCGGATATCGCATCCGTGAATATCGGACAAAAGATCAATGTCGCCGGATATCCTTTCGGCATGCCTTTTACAGTTACCGAAGGCACGATTTCGTCGCCGAAACAACTGATGAACAACAGCTACTACGTACAAACCGATGCGGCCGTAAATCCCGGCAATAGCGGCGGCCCGATGTTCAACGACAGAAACGAACTGGTGGCCATTACCGTGAGCAAGTTCAACAACGCCGACAATACCGGCTTTGGTATCCCGGCGTCTGTCTTGAGTGCGGTGTTAGGCACGATAGCAGATATGGATCGCGCCGTGTTCAATGTACAGTGTCATGGCTGCGACGCATTAATTACAAGCGAAGAAGAATTTTGCCCCTCGTGTGGTGAAAAATTGTATGAAAATATTTTTCAGGAACGAGGACTCACGGAACTGGCCGCTTTTTGCGAAGATGCGATAAACGACATGGGCGTCAATCCGGTGCTGGCAAGGGTCGGATACGAGAGCTGGCGCTTCCATAAAGGCAGCTCGGAGATCAGAATGTTCGTCTATGACCGCGCATACTTGTTCTGCACTTCGCCGATCAATATTCTGCCGAAAAAAGACCTGGAGCCGGTGCTTACTTACTTGGCCGGAACACATGTGAAACCCTTCCAACTCGGGCTGGACGGCAACCTGATTTATATTTCCTACCGGGTGCACATCTCCGATGTGTTCTCCGACCGTCAGGCCGAAGTGAAGAAAAATATTTCACAACTGGCTTCCAAAGCCGATGAACAGGATAACTTTTTGGTGTCACAGTTTGGATGTGAATTTTCTGAATATGCTAAAAAAGATGCGAATTAAGCGCTGAACGGCACAAAAAATGCTTATATTTGCATAAAAAAGCGTTATGGAACTCTCGTTAGACCTCACAAAACGGTACACCTACGCCGATTACTATACGTGGTGGGACAATACCCGCAGGGAATTGCTGCACGGATTGATTAAATTGATGTCGCCCGCGCCCGCGCCGCCGCATCAGCAAATAATAATTGATTTAGGCAGTGAATTGCGTCATCTTATTAAAAAGAACAAAGGGAAATGCAAGGTTTTCCCGGCGCCTTTTGATGTGCGATTGCCGAAAAACGGAGAGAAGGAAGACGCCAAGATTGACACCGTAGTGCAACCCGACCTCTGCATCGTGTGCGACCCGTCGAAGCTCGACCGCCGCGGCTGCCTCGGCGCACCCGACTTCATTGCGGAGGTGCA
>JAITQQ010000027.1 GCA_031288855.1 Prevotellaceae bacterium | reverse complement strand
ATTTGAACGACCCGAACGACGTTGCGTTTGCCGAGCCGTTGGGCAGCCAATTCGGTTTTAACGCCGGCTTCGGCGCTCATTATTCCGGCGAGAAGTTTTACGCCGGCTTTTCCATTCCACAACTACTCACTAACGATATTGAAGAAAATAGCCTGCGCAACGGCGTGGACTTCGCCCGCGCGAACTACTACTTCACCGGCGGTTACCATTTCGACGTGACGGACAAAATCAGCCTCTCGCCGTCGGCGTTGCTGCAACTCTCAGGTGAAACCGAAGTAGGGTATGCGTTCATGCTCACGGCGTCGTATGCCAAGCGGGTGGAAGTGGGGGCGGGATGGGCTTTCCCGTCACAGTTGCAATTGTCGGTGGGCGCTGCCCTCATGAAGAAACTCTCCTTGCGGTATCAATTTGCGCAGTATTTAGGCTCCGATTACCATGCTGGGTCTTCGCATTTCGTCGTCTTGCGCTTTGCGTGGGGCGAGCGAAAAGCAACTTCCGGCAACGAGCCTCCTGCGATGTAATCGTATAATATAAAAAGAGGGCTGTCTCAAATGGAAAGAGACAGTCCTTTTTTGTTACATCTGCCCTTCCTTTTTTTATCTTCCGTAATTCTTCTTTCTCTGCGGCTTTCGGCGTCTGCAGCGAAATGGAACATTATTTGCAGGAGGTATTGTCAATGACTTTTCCGGAGGAAATCTATATGTTATTAACCTTCAAATTATTTCTATGAGAAAAATTAAAATGTTTCTATTTTGTATGCTTTCTGCAGGCGCGAGTGTGCTGTCTGCCCAATCCGTACAGCTATCAGGGGCGGTTACCGACGCCACCGACGGACAACCGTTGCCGGGCGTATCAGTGGTGGTAAAAGGCACAACAGTGAGTGCTTCGACTGACGCCAATGGCCGCTACACCATTAACGTGGCGGGCGATGCAACCCTCGTGTTCTCCTTTATCGGGATGAAGACGCAGGAGGAAGCTGTGGCCGGGCGTACGGCAATTAATGTGGTGTTGGAGCCCGATGTGCAACAATTAGAAGATGTGGTGGTGGTAGCTTATGGAACAACTACCCGGCGCGCTTTTACCGGCTCGGCACAATCGGTGAAATCGGAGCAGGTATCGAGCGGCAGCTTAGAGTCTATCGACAAAGCCCTGATGGGTAAAGTGGCCGGGCTTCGCTCCTCCAATGTAACAGGCGATCCGGGCTCGCCGGCGCAAGTTACCATTCGCGGCGTAGGCTCTATCAACGCGGGCACACAGCCGCTGTACGTCATTGATGGCGTGGTGTCGCTTAACAACAGTGAATTGTCGACCGGCGTTTACAAATCATTTAACGCGCTGGCTTCATTAAATCCCGAAGATATTGAAAGCATCAGTGTATTGAAAGATGCAGCTGCCTCTTCCCTGTACGGCTCACGAGCGGCAAATGGGGTAATCATTATTACTACCAAAAAAGGAAAACAGGGTAAAACAAATTTCATGTACAACGGAGAATTCGGGCAATCGTCAATGGCTTCAAACTCCTACGAGCTAATGAGCACCGGCGATCTGATAGCCTACGAAAAGGCAGCCCTTTTCGGATATGCACTCGACCAAGAATATAAAGCCCTTTATCCCGACCAGGAAAATTATGCCGACAGGTCGTCATATTACGACGCAGCCTGGCAGTTTGCCAATAAAAACACGCCTTTTGTAGTTCGTGATCCGAATGTAAATACCAATTGGCGTGATGTGATTTACCGGCGCGCCTTTTCACAAGACCACCAATTGTCTATGTCGGGCGGTAACCAAAAAACACAATTTTATGTGGGGTTGGGCTATAATGCCACCGCCGGCGTAGTGATGGCTTCTTCCTTCGACCGCTACTCTTTGCGTGTTAACCTTGACCACAAGGCTAACGACTGGATTGACTTTTCGGTGAAACAAATGATTTCATATACCGACCAAAAAGGCTTCCGCGATGGAAGCGACCAGGAGGCCGGTCTTGGTACCGCCAGCCCGCTCGGTATCCTGCTTTCCATGAATCCTTCGTTATCTGAATATGGCAGTGATGGAAAACCCAACATGGAGGCGTCGATGCCGGGCTCAAAAAACTCTAATCCGCATTATATGTTGACGGATGAGGTAGGGAGATATTCTTCTTCAAACAATACGGAATCATTCCGGAGCATGACTGTTGGTGTACTTGGTGTAAACTTTACGCCCTGGCTGCGTTTTAGCGAAACCCTGGGCGTTGATTTCGGATTAGACCAGATGCTCGACCGCTGGGCGCCCGAAAGTGTAGACGGCAAATCAACGGGCGGTTTGGGCGACCGGCGTAATATCCGCGCCACAAAAATTACGTCGTCGAGCCTCCTGCGTTTCGACCGGCATTTCGGGCAGCATAATGTGTCGGCGCTGGCCGGTTTTGAAGTCGAAAAATATGTCCTGTTAAGCGTTATGGCGGCAGCCGACAGCTATTCTACCTGGAAGCTGCCGGAATTGGCAGCGGGGCAAACCAGGGCGGCCAGTTCCTCAAAATTGGGATATGCAATGACCTCCCTGTTCGGCAATGTAAATTATAACTATAATGAAAAATATTTTGCTTCTGCAAGTTTACGCACCGACGCCTCTTCACGCTTGAGCAAAGACGCCCGCTGGGGTACATTCTGGTCGGTATCGGGCGCATGGAATATCGGCAGGGAACCATTCATGGAAGCCGGATGGATTAGCGATTTGCGGATAAAAGCCTCGTATGGCACAAACGGTACGCTTCCAAGCGGCCTGTATGCTTACATGCCGCAATATTCATTTTCGTCAGGCTACGGTAGCGAGCCCGGAATTTACTGGGATGCATTAGGAAATACGAATTTAACGTGGGAAAAATCGAACTCCTTTAATATTGGCGTAGACGCACAACTGTTCACGCACTTCGGATTAACGGTAGAATATTACAATAAGCAGACAAAAGGCCTTATCATGTCGATACCCGCTTCTTACCTCACCGGGTTCGGGGGCTATACCGGTAATAACGGCAAAGTATCAAACACCGGCGTAGAAGTAAGCCTGAGCGCTGTTGGTGTAACTGCCGGCGACCTGAAATGGAATGCCGACTTTAATATTGCCTTTCAGCGCGCTATTGTAAAATCGCTTCCTAACGGTGAAGATGTGCTCGCCAGCCACGACAACCAATATATCTACCGGGAGAACGAGTCGATGTGGTCGTTTTACCTTCCCGAATGGGCAGGCGTAGACCCTGCCGACGGCGTAGGTTATTTCTATGTGGATAAAACCAAAAACGACGACCGCACTTATTTATATGGAGAAGCCCAAAGGAATATTGTAGGAAAAGCGATCCCCGACATTCTGGGCGGCTTTAGCAATACTTTCTACTATAAAGGCTTTGACTTGAGTTTCCTGATTACTTACACCTTTGGCGCAAGCGGGTTCGACTATCCCGGATATTTCATGCGTAATGACGGGCTCCGGCTAGCTTCCTTTCAAACCGCTAAAGACGTGGCAGGAAATTACTGGACGCCGGACAACACCAATGTCGCCTATCCCTTGCCGGAATTTAACCGCAGCCGGCGAACCGACCAGTTTTCAACACGTCATATATTCTCTACCGACCACATCCGGATGAAGGAAATTTCTTTGGGATATTCCATCCCGAAAAATTTACTGGATAAAATCTATGTGGATAACGTGCGCGTTTACTTCAAAGCGGTAAATCCTTTTATGATATGGCAAGCCACCAAGGGGCTCGACCCTGAAATTCCCATTAACGGATACAGAACTGCCGATACACCCCCGCTCAGAATGTTGGCGCTGGGTATTACCGTCGGATTTTAGACCCTTCTCTGATTTTTTTGAATATTAAAATTGATTGTACGATGAAAACAAAAATAATTTTATTACTGATCCTGTTCGGAGGCGTTTTAGCCTCGTCTTGCGGGGATTTTCTTTCGGAAACTCCCTCCACATCGCTCCCTCCCGATGAAGCCATTACCGGCATCTCGGATTTGAAATATGCCATCAATGGTGTCATGGCCTACGCTATCAGGTATGAATATTATGGCGGTGATTTCATCGCCTATGGCGACCTGAAAGGGTCGGATATGTATTCGATCGGCACCTCTAATCAGATTTCACCGGTTGGACGCTACAACCATGACCAATATTCTTCGTTCAGCTTTAACTTTTATTCGGTAGGATATATAATGCTGGCTCAAATTAATGCGTTGCTCGATAAAATTCCGGGTCTGCCGGACGGCAACGACAGGAAAGAACTGGAAGGCGAACTTTATGCCTTGCGCGGCTTGGTACATTTCGATTTGGCGCGTTTATTCGCCCAATTACCCTCAGTGGCTGCCGACAGTAGTGCGCCCGACAGCGGGATTCCTATCGCCGACCGCGTATTTCCGGTTGACCATAAGCCGGTGCGGTCAACACTGGCGGAAACATACAACCAGGTGATTAATGATTTGACAAAAGCTATTGAACTGTTATCTCCTGACAAAAAAGTAAATGGGCGCATCAATTATTGGGCGGCAAAAGCGCTCCGCGCTAAGGTTTATCTGTATCTCGAGAAAAACAGTGACGCATTGGCCGATGCCGATGAGGTGATTACCGGTTCATCGTATACCTTACTGAAACGCGCAGAGTACGTAGGCTCATGGGCTAAAGAAGGCGCGTCCGAAACGCTGTTCGAATTTTTGACTACCGACCTTTATAATGCACAACGCAATTCGATAGGCTACTATTGTGCCGCCGAAGGATATGGAGAAGTAGCGGTTCGGGATACTTTTAGAACACTGATAGACACTACAACCGACGTCAGGGCAGAACTTATCCGGTATGAAAAGGCAAGTAGTAATGCCGGTTATTATCCTAAGAAATATCCGGGGCGTGCGGGGTCCAGTGTGCCGTTGTATGCCAATAATCCCAAAGTTATACGCTTGTCCGAAGTATATCTTATTGCAGCGGAGGCTGCGGCAAAAGGCGCTACCGGCGCGCACACTGCGGAATACTATGTAAATACGCTTTTAGCCGAGCGGATTAGCGGCTACACTGATGTGTCGAGTGTAACAGTCGATGATATTCTGCTGGAGCGCAGAAAAGAACTCTTTGCCGAAGGCCAGATGTGCTGGGACGCATGGAGAAACGGCAAGAGCGTAGATAACAACGCTACGAACGCTGCGAAGGAAGGGAAAGTTGCGCCTACGCATCCTTTCTGTATATTACCTTTCCCCCAGTCGGAAATAGATATTTCTCCCGGCCTGAAACAAAATCCCGGCTATAATTAGGCGTTCGGAATACACATAATTAATTAACAATATACAATAGGGGCGAAAAATTTTCGCCCCTATTTTTATTTTATTCCGCGTCGCCGATTTTCTGAAATTTAACATTTTATCACACAATTTAACACTATTTTGCAAAATATTGTACATAAATGTATTATTAATGATACTTTTTTGCTTAAAATATGATATTAAATTGTTATATAAGTAGATGTAAAATATTACATATTTTATAATATTCTGTATAATAAGTTGTAAATTAAATTTATTTTGCATAAATTTGTATTATAAAGTAAGTTTTTAAACATAATTTACTTAAAAACAATATACTATTAAAAATAAGTGAAATTTTTAAAATAAATATATACATTATTAACCTTCAAATTATTTCTATGAAAAAAATCAGAGTGTTTTTACTGTGTATGGTCTTGGCAGGTACGAGCGTGCTGTCTGCCCAGTCCATACAGGTATCAGGGGTGCTCACCGATGCGGCCGACGGGCAACCGTTGCCGGGCGTGTCGGTAGTAGTGAAGAATTCGAAAGTGGCGGTTACGGCCGGTATCGACGGCCGTTATACTGTTTCAGTGCCGACGGAGGCCACGTTGGTGTATTCGTTTTTGGGAATGAAGACGCACGAAGAAACAGTGAACGGCCGCACGGTGATTGATGTGGCGATGCAAGCCGACGCCGTGACGTTAACCGAAGTGGTGGTAACCGGTTTCGGGCAGGTAGACAAGCGCCTGTTTACGGGAGCTACCGACCGGCTGGTTGCCGAGAACGTGAAACTCGACGGGCTTCCCGATATCAGCCGCGCGCTGGAAGGCCGCTCGGCAGGGGTTTCCGTGCAAAACGTGTCCGGGACATTCGGCACAGCGCCTAAAATCCGCGTGCGGGGGGCTACGTCTATTTACGGCAGTTCCAAGCCGCTGTGGGTGGTCGATGGCATCATCCTGGAAGATGTGGTGGAAGTGGACGCCGACGGGCTGTCGTCGGGTGACGCCACAACGCTGATCAGCTCGGCCATCGCCGGACTGAACGCCGACGACATCGAGAGCTTCCAAATCCTGAAAGACGGCTCGGCAACTTCTATTTATGGTGCCCGCGCCATGGCAGGGGTGATTGTGGTCACCACCAAAAAAGGAAAAGCCGGAACGAGTTCTATTAATTACACCGGCGAGTTTACCACCCGCTTAGTGCCGCGCTACAGCGAGTTTAACATCATGAACTCGCAGGAACAAATGGGCGTGTATCAGGAATTGAGGCAGAAAGGATGGTTGAACTATGCCGAAACCTTTCGCGCACGCAACAGCGGCGTGTATGGTAAAATGTATGAATTAATGAATACCTACAATCCGGAAACGGGCACGTATGCGCTGCCCAACACGACTGAAGCGCGCAATGCCTATTTGCGTCAGGCCGAGATGCGCAATACCGACTGGTTTGACGAGTTGTTTCGTGCCAATATCATGCAGAACCACGCTGTCAGCATGAGCGGCGGCACGGAGAAATCAACTTATTATGCCTCGTTAAGCGCCATGGTAGACCCGGGATGGTCGTTGGCAAGTTCGGTAAACCGGTACACCTCTATTATAAATACCAGCCACAACGTGCTGAAAAATCTGACGGTGAATTTCTCTGCATCCGGGTCGTACCGGAAGCAAAAAGCGCCCGGCACGTTGGCGCAGGAAACCGATGTGGTGTCGGGCGAAGTGAGGCGCGAGTTCGACATCAACCCTTACAGCTATGCGCTGAACACCTCGCGCACCTTGAATGCCGGCGAGTATTACACCCGCAACTACGCGCCGTTTAATATCAGGCACGAATTGGGAAATAATTATATCGACCTGAACGTAGTGGACTTGAAATTCCAGACCGAAGTGAAATGGAAAATTCTTCCCGCGTTGGAAGTGTCGGCGTTGGGTGCGATAAAATATTCCGGCTCGAGTTTGGAACACCATATCAAGGACGACTCGAATCAGGCGCAGGCTTACCGCGCCATGGCTGACGCCACCATTCGTGATCGCAACCCTTACCTTTACACTGACCCCGACCATCCGTACGATTACCCCATTACCATATTGCCGGAAGGGGGGATTTACACCCGTACCGACAATAAAATGTTGGGCTACGACTTCCGCGGCACCCTGAACTGGAACAAGGTATTTGACGAAAAACACATTACCAACTTCATGGGCGGGGCGGAAATCAATTCCCTGGAACGCGGACAGAACTGGTTTCGCGGCTGGGGGCGCCAGTACACCATGGGCGATGTTCCATTTTATGCGTACCAGGTATTCAAAAAAGGACAGGAAGAGAACACCGACTACTTCACGGTGAATAATACCCGGAGCCGCAATGTGGCGTTTTTTGCTACAGGCATTTATTCTTACGAAGGCAAATACACGATAAACGGCACGGTGCGCTACGAAGGTTCCAACCGGCTGGGACGGTCGCGCTCTTCGCGCTGGCTGCCTACGTGGAACGTGTCGGGTGCCTGGAATGCGCACGAAGAAAGTTTCTTCGCTGCACTGAAACCGGTGTTGTCGCACTTTACTTTAAAGGCGTCATACAGCTTGACCGCCGACGCGGGCCCGGCGTTTGTGACCAACTCGAGGGCTGTGATTAAAAACCAAAGCGTGTGGCGGCCTGATGCGTCGTCTCAGGAAAGCGCCTTAGCCATCGAAAGTTTAGAGAACAGCGAATTGACGTATGAGAAGAAACACGAGCTCAACATCGGCGCCGATGTGGGTTTCCTCGACAACCGCTTTAATTTGGCGGTAGACTGGTACACCCGGAATAACTTTGACCTGATTGGGCCTATTGCTGTAATGGGTATCGGCGGCGAAGTGGACAAATACGCCAACGTAGCCGAAATGAAATCGCACGGAATTGAATTTACGCTCTCAACTAAGAATATTACAGGGCCGGAATTCACATGGAGCACCGACTTCACGTTCTCTTACAACAAAACCGAAATTACCAAATTGAAGTCCGTAATGCGGGTCTTTGACCTGATTACCGGCAACGGGTTTGGGCGCGAAGGCTATTCGTACCGCACCCTGTTCTCTGTACCATTCAGGGGGCTGGATGAAAACGGTATCCCCACCTTCATCAATCAAGACGGAAAACTCACTTCTGCCGACGTGTATTTTCAGGAGCGCGACAAGGTCGATTTCTTAGTCTATGAAGGGCCGTCGGAGCCGACGATTGGCGGCGGGTTCGGCAATATTTTCACCTATAAAAATTTCAAGCTGAACGTGTTTATCACCTATTCATTCGGCAACAAAATCCGCCTCGACGATGTGTTCCGCAGCAACTATTCCGAC
>JAITQQ010000024.1 GCA_031288855.1 Prevotellaceae bacterium | reverse complement strand
AAGTGTGAACGCCAACTTTATCTTCCAGTCATTTCTATAAGGTTCGTAAATTTCCTACAGGGAAAAAAGCAAGCGCAAAAAATAATAAAAAGAACGTAATAATTTCTAACACTACAAATATAAATATATATTTTTAAAATACCAAATATAGCGTCATTAAAATATGTTACAAAAACAAAAACCCCTAGATTTACAGCTCACTATCTTTAAGCCGTTCGGCGTTTTCGGCAAGCTGCAACTGGTCGATTACCTCTTGGATGTCGCCATCCATAAACACAGGAAGGTTATACATGGTATAGTTGATACGATGGTCGGTCACGCGGCTTTGGGGATAATTGTAGGTGCGTATCTTTGCCGACCGGTCGCCGGTGGACACCATGGTTTTGCGCTGGCTCGAAATTTCGTTCAGGTATTTTTCATACTCGAGATTGTAGAGGCGGGTGCGCAGTTCCGACAGCGCTTTGTCGTAATTTTTAAGTTGCGACTTTTCATCCTGGCACTGCACCACAATGCCCGATGGAATATGGGTAAGCCTGATGGCCGAATAAGTGGTGTTTACACTTTGCCCGCCGGGGCCTGAAGAGCAAAACGTGTCTTTGCGCACGTCGTTCATGTTTAATTCAATGTCGAACTCGTCGGCTTCGGGCAACACGGCCACCGACGCCGCCGACGTGTGCACCCGGCCCTGCGTCTCGGTTTGCGGCACCCGCTGCACGCGATGCACGCCGCTTTCATATTTCATAACGCCATACACACCGGCGCCCTTCACCTCGCATATAATTTCCTTAAATCCGCCGACAGTCCCTTCCGACGTGGAGTTGACAGTAACTTTCCATCCTTTCTTTTCGGCAAATTTCGCGTACATGCGAAACAAATCCCCGGCGAAAATAGAGGCCTCGTCGCCGCCCGAGCCGGCGCGGATTTCCAGTATGGCGTTCTTGCTGTCTTGCGGGTCGGCCGGAATGAGCAGCAACTTGATTTCTTCTTCCACCACCGGAATTTTTTCTTCGAGTTGCTCTATTTCCTGTTTCGCCATTTCACGCATCTCTTCATCCTTCTCCGTTACCAGCAGTTCCTTCGCCGAATTCAGGTCGTTCAATATTTTTTTATAATCGGCGCACGCTTCCACGATAGGCTCAAGCTCTTTATATTCTTTGTTCAGCGCCACATAGCGTTTCATATCTGCCATCACAGCAGGCTCGGAAATCTGGTGGCTTATTGCCTGATATTTCTCGGTAAGCCCCTCTAATTTAGCAAGTATAGTATTATTACTCATGCATTTATTCCTTCATCATAAGGTTTGCAAAGGTAAATAATTTTATGTAACTTTGCAAGTTCAGACATTTATCCATGTACAACGACCCTTCGATTCCGGAATTTATTAATATCGATAAGCTTATTGCATCGAAAAACCCGGCGTTGCTAAAATGGATACCGCGTTTTATGCTGAACTATGTTAAACGTATCATTCACCAAGACGAAGTGAACTATGTTATTCACACGTATGGGAAAGACCATTCGGGGCTCGATTTCGTGAATGCCATCATTGAGCAACACTGGGAAGCGCATTACACGGCTTACGGGTTGGATGACATTCCTGCCGGCGGCCGTTACATTTTTGCCTCCAACCACCCGCTTGGCGCATTCGACGGCTTGATATTAATGAGCGCCATCGGCAAGCGTTTCAAAGACATTAAATTTATTGTAAATGACCTGCTGATGCACTTGAAACCGCTTGCGCCGCTGTTTGTGCCGGTCAACAAACACGGCCGTCAATCGGCCGAGTATGCCGCACGCATCGACGCTACTTACGCCGCATCCGAAACACAAGTGCTCTATTTCCCGGCGGGATTGTGCTCGCGCCGCATCAAAGGAAAAATTACCGACCTGCCGTGGAAACGCAATTTCGTGCAAAAGGCCATCCAGTACCGGCGCGACATTGTACCGGTGTATTTCCAAGGACACAACTCAGACTTTTTTTATCGCGTTGGAAATTTCAGAAAACGTTTGGGAATAAAGGCAAACATCGAAATGTTTTATTTGCCTCATGAGTTTTTTAAACAGAAAAAAGCAAATTACAATGTGTATTTCGGCAAACCTATCCCTTATCAAACCTTTGACAGGCAAAAGACTTTAGGCCAATGGACACAGATGGTAAGGGAAGAAGTGTATGCCATGTCGCCTCCTTCTTAATGCTTAATTTTTTTATATATCGAATATGGAAGCTGTAATTCCGCCGATTAGCCGAAAAGACATTATACATGAATTGACTGCCGAAAAATTTGTGCGCTATACAAATAACGGAGGCAATAAATTATATGTGGTTACCGCCCACGATTCGCCGAACATTATGTTGGAGATTGGGCGGCTGCGTGAAATATCGTTCCGGGCGGCGGGCGGCGGCACCGGGAAAAGCGTGGACATTGACGATTTCGATACCAATGAAGACCACCCTTACCAACAATTAATCGTGTGGGACCCGAAGGCAAAAGAAATATTGGGCGGATACCGGTATATCTACGCGGGCAATGTGACCATACACGAATTGGCTACTTCGGAAATATTTTCGTTTTCCGAAAAATTTGTGGACAAATATTTGCCGCGCACTATTGAGCTCGGGCGCTCATTTGTTCAGCCCAATTACCAAAGTACACAGTTGAAAAGCAAGGGGCTCTATGCGCTCGACAATTTGTGGGACGGCTTGGGCGCATTGGTGTTGCGCTATCCCGAAGTAAATTATTTCTTTGGAAAGGTAACCATGTACGTGTCGTATAATGTAGAAGCGCGTAACATTTTATTATATTTTCTCCGCAAGCATTTTTTCGACCACGACGATTTGGTAAAACCCATGCATCCCTTGCAAACCGATACGGATGAAGCATACATGAAACAACTTTTTGTGGGAAATAATTACAAGGAAGATTATGTTATTCTGCAACGGGAAGTGCGTGCGCTGGGTGAAAATATTCCCCCGCTAATCAATTCTTACATGAAGATTTCGCCCTCCATGCGGGTATTCGGAACGGCTATAAATCCATTCTTCGGGGACGTGGAAGAAACCGGCATTCTGATAAAAATCAACGACATTTATGCGGAAAAAATAGAACGCTACACAGCGCCTGTACGCCGCATGGCACAACGGCTGCGCACGCGCTGGTGGGTGCAGCGCTAACAGGTTGCGCACTTCCGCGCAACAACTATTCAAAAAATTTACTCACCTTGGGAATAGACGACGGCAGGGCTACCACCACTACCCGGTCGTAGGGTTTTATTTCGCTGTCGCCAACTGCAATAAAATTGGTATTGCCGCGCACCACTCCGCCGATAACCGCGTTTTTCGGAAAGCCAATGTCCCTGATTTTTCCTTTGGACACAGGGCTTCCCGACTTCACAATAAATTCAAGCACTTCGGCCTCCGAGCCGTTAAGCAGCCGGATGGATTGCACGTTAGAGCCCATGGTAAAACGGAAAATGCGCCCGGCCGTAATGATTTTTTTATTGATAATGGTATCTACGCCCATATTTTCGGCCAACCGGATGTAGTCGATATTTTCAATCTCGGCAATGGTTTTCTTCACGCCCATGCGCTTGGCAAAAACGCACGACAGGATGTTGGTTTCGGAACTTCCGGTAACCGCCACAAATGCGTCGATATTGCAAATATCTTCTTCCATGAGCAGATCGGTATTGCGAATGTCGCCGCATATAATAAGGGTCTCCGGCAATTCTTCGGCCAACTTTTCACAATGTTCCCTGTCGGAATCAATCAACTTGACTTGTTCAACCTTCCCTTCCAACGCCGCCGCAAGCATGACGCCGATACGCGTGCCGCCTAAAATAAGCACTTTGCGCACATTGATATTCGACTTGCCCGAATTCTTTAAGGCGTCCCGAAGCCCTTCTTTGTTAGTAACGATAAACACCAAATCGTCTTCCTTGAATTTATCGTCTCCTGTGGGGATAATCGTTTTGCCGTTGCGCGCAATAGCCACCGCACGATAATCTATGCTATTGCTTTTAGATACCTCCCGCAAGGTTTTGTTAATGATGGGAGCGCGCGCTTCCAATTTATAGGCAATGAGCTGCAAATGCCCGCCAGAGAAATCCATAAATTCGGTAGTTCCGGTTTGGGACAACAGGTTGAGGATTTCCACCACCGCATTTTTTTCGGGATAGAACAGGTAGTCAATTCCCAAATCGGTAAATGTGGCATTGTGTTCGGGCCGCAGATATTCATCATTATTAATCCGCGCAATGACTTTCTTCGCGCCCATGCGCTTGGCAAATGCGGCGCTCACCACATTCATATCCTGTTCCACCGAAGGGCTTACGGCAATAAACAAATCGGCCTTATCGACATGGGCCTGCTCAAGCGTGGCAATAGAAGTGGACATGCCATGGATAACCATCAAATCCACCGCTTCCGCCACTTTACGCAAGCGGTCTTCGTCGTGGTCAATGACGGTGATGGAGTGGCGTTCTTCGCCCAACATCATGGCAAGGTGGCTGCCCACCTCGCCTGCTCCTGCTATTACGATTTTCATTGTACTGCGAATTAATCGAATTTTATTACGACTTAATCAAATGAGTGCGTTTTACGGATGGATGCAGCCAATGGCGCAACACGCGGTAAACGGCCAACAAAGCCACGGCAATCAACGCTGTCCACGGCTCGGGAATATGGCTGCGGAATAAAAATAGAAGCACATACATTAGAAGTATCAGCGCCAAACAGAAGTACCATGTGCGGGGCGCCGGATTTTTTTTACGCTCGACCTCCGACAGGGGGCACGAAGCAGTGTGGCAACCGGCGCAGGCCGGCGCACTTTCGGAAGCGGTAATTTTATCGGTATTCATTATTTTATTTTACTGGTTAAGGGGTATTTCAAATTTTCATAACGTCCCAGCCGCGCCGAAACTCTACCCACAATAACAGGCGTTTCAATATATAGCGGAATGTGATTGTCATCATCGGAAATCCAGATATACAGGTTGTTTTTTCCGTCAAACACTTCTCCCGCGATGAGTTTAACGATAAATTTCAGACACCGGAACGTGCCGATTTTATCAATCTTTTTTTCTTCTTTGCCCACGTAGTGAAACCAGAGGTTATACTTTTCCCGGTCAATGACGAAAGAGTAAGGATACGTCTTCCCCTGGGAAAGAGATGAAAAATCCATGTTGCGTGCATTGAAGAAAAGGCTTATGAAATCATACGTGCAGGAATGTCCCTGCATGATGGTGTCACGAGGCGGCCTGTCATATTTCTGCACCGACATGTTAATGGAATAATCGCTATTGAAAAAAAAGGTATTCCTGATGCGGTAGCCGCCTTCTCTAATATCCCGGTAAAAATAAATGGGGCGAAGGTCGTGGGTAAAAAAACGCGCTTCATACACATCGCGGACTTCAAAAAAATTATCCCAGAAGCGGTATGTTTTCGCATAAGCGCGTGCATAAAAATAATGGGTGTCGCGAAAGCTTTCTTCTTCTACCGTCATGATAGCTTCGCCCACATCGGCGTCAACGAGCCCCCAGTGGTAAGCGGCTATAAGCGTTAAGCGCTCGCCCGATTTGAACGACAAATCATTAGCAGTGAATGTCCTTAGCGGCAGGCAAGTGGAATCGGCCGGCTGCGCCGCAAGCACGCTGAAAATCCAACAGGAAAATATCGTCAGAAAAAATTTTCGCATAACTCAACTGATTTCGCTATAATCAGCCATTGATGATTTTATTTGTTGTAACCGGATACAAAGTAACGCATTTTTTTCGGAAGATAAACCGGGGTCCTGCTTTAAAATGGCATCGGCGAGATTTCGCACGTGTTCCAGCACCGGTCCATCTTCAACCAAACTGGCTATTTTTAAGTTGATGGGCATGCCACTCTGTTGAGTACCTTCCATGTTGCCGGGCCCGCGAAGTTGCAGGTCGGCCTCGGCTATTTCAAAACCGTTGTTGGTAGAAGTCATTAATTTCATACGTTCCCTGGAATCGGCAGAAAGTTCGTAGCCGGTCATCAAAATACAGTATGACTGTGCAGCGCCGCGCCCCACGCGCCCGCGCAACTGGTGCAACTGCGACAGTCCGAAACGTTCGGCGCTCTCGATCACCATCACGGTAGCGTTGGGCACATTCACGCCCACTTCAATTACAGACGTGGCCACCATAATATGGGCTTGCCCTTTCACAAAAAGCTGCATGTTGGCGGCTTTATCTTCGGCCGTCATTTTCCCATGCACCACCACTGTAACGTATTCCGGAGGAGGAAAGGCCTGCGTGATGATTTCATAGCCGTCTTCCAGGTTCCGGTAATCCATCTTTTCGGATTCCCTGATGAGCGGGTAAACCACATAAATCTGGCGGCCGGCTTTAATCTGCTCTTTCATAAAACTAAAAACGCGCCCTCGTTTATTTTCGTAACGATGCCCTGTTCTCACCGGTTGCCGGCCGGGTGGCAGTTCGTCAATAATCGACACGTCGAGGTCGCCATAGAGCGTCATGGCCAGCGTACGCGGAATGGGCGTGGCCGTCATCACCAACACGTGCGGCGGCCGTTCGTTCTTTCGCCAAAGGCGCGCCCGCTGCTCCACGCCAAAACGATGCTGCTCGTCAATGACCACAAAGCCGAGGTTTTTAAACTGCACCCCATCTTCAATAAGGGCATGCGTGCCCACCAAAAGGTGCAAAGAGCCGTCGAGCAACTGTTCCGACAACTCGCGCCGGCCTTTCTTCTTCGTAGAGCCGGTCAGCAAGCCCACGCGGATGTTTGTTCCTTCAATGAATTTCGAAATACTTTCGTAGTGTTGCTGCGCCAGTATTTCGGTAGGCGCCATGATAGCGGCCTGATAGCCGTTGTCGTTGGCAATGAGGGCGCACAACAAAGCCACCAGTGTTTTTCCACTGCCCACATCGCCCTGCAACAAACGGTTCATCTGTTTTCCGCTTTTCATATCCTTATGAATTTCACGAATAACCTTTGCCTGTGCGCCGGTAAGCGGGAAAGGAAGTTGTTTGTAGCAGGCGTTGAAATAATCGCCCACGCGATAGAAAACGAAGCCCGGCGTGGTATTCCGGCGCAGCAGCTGTTGCCTGAGCAACCCCAGTTGGATATAAAAAAGTTCTTCAAATTTCAGGCGATAGCGCGCCTGGGCAAGGCGTTCGGCGCTTTGCGGAAAATGTACGTGATACAAAGCATCCGGCAAAGGCATTAAACGTTCTTTTTCCAAAAGCCAGGCAGGAAGCGTTTCGGTTATCTTCCCGGATATGGCAGTAGCTAAATTGGCTTGCAGTTTCAAGAAAGCGCGCAGCCCCAATCCGTTATTCTGTAGCGCTTCGGTACTGTGGTAAACACCTTGCAGCACCGATTGTATGCCGCTCTTCTCATCGGAGGGGTCATCAATTTCAGGATGCACGATATTTATCTTTCCCCGAAAATCACTGGGTTTCCCAAAAACAATATATTCCGCGCCCGGTTTCAGGCGTTTTTGTATCCATTTAATTCCTTTAAAGAATAC
>JAITQQ010000017.1 GCA_031288855.1 Prevotellaceae bacterium | reverse complement strand
ATCGTGTGATATGTGTAAGGTAGCGCTTTAACGCAATGCGCAAGTAACAATTAGCAGAGCCGCCCGCCGCAAGGTGGGCGGCTCTGTTTTTTGTGGGGAATGAATATTTTGCGTACCTTTGCATTATAATTATCTAACATAATGAAAACAACGAGTGAATATATCCGCTTGTTGCGCGACTATAAGCGTAACCATGCCGCCGAATACGGCATAGAGCGCATGGGTATTTTCGGCTCGGTAGCCCGCAATGAACAAAACGAAAACAGCGACATAGATGTCTATTACGAAGGGCCTGCGATGAATTTATCGGGTAATGTACGATTGTTGGAAGACCTCGAAAGGCTTTTTGGCACCCATGTGGACATTATCCGCAAGCATAAATACCTGAAATCGGAATTTGTTAGTCGATTGAAAAAAGACCTTATTTATGTATGACAGGGCACTGATAGTTGAAATGCTACAGCAGATAGAGCGTGCCCTAACGCTTGTTGAAGAAGAAATGTCAAACATTCATTCGCTCGACGATTTTCTGAGCACTCCCACGGGAATGCTCCTCTTGGACGGTG
Source organism: Prevotellaceae bacterium (assembly GCA_031288855.1). The sequence continues at coordinate 5,183 of JAITQQ010000017.1, read as the reverse complement.
TATGTATGAACCTTTTCGCAGTAGGTGAAACGGTAAAGAATATTGATAGATATACCCACAAAGCGTTACTTGTAAATTATCCATCTATACAGTGGCAAGATATTATGCGTTTGCGGGACGTTATAGCACATCATTATTTTGAAGTGGATGCCGAAAAGGTTTTTGCCATTCTCTGTGACGATGTCCCCCCACTACTTGTGGTCATCAAGCAAATGAAAGAAGATTTAACAAAATCACATTAGCACCTTATTCAATCCGTGTTTTGTAGGCGGCGGAAGCCTTTCCGCGCGCAATGTTTTTGAGCTTTCCGCTCACCAACTTCCTCCGGATGGGCGATAATTTTTCGGTAAATATATTGCCTTCCAGGTGGTCAAATTCATGCTGCACAATACGTGCCGCAATGCCCTGCAAGTATTCTTCCCGCGCCTCAAACTGCTCGTCGAGATAGCGGATACGCACCGCCACCGGGCGCACCACATCTTCGTGTATGTCGGGCACGCTCAGGCACCCTTCATTAAACGAGGAAGTTTCTTCACTGTATTCCGTAATTTCCGGATTAATCATGACCCGCTGAAACGTGGCCAACGATGCCTCATTCTTCTGAAACGGCGCGCCATCCACGATAAACAAACGAATGGAATGCCCTACTTGCGGCGCGGCCAATCCCACTCCTTCGGCATGCGCCAGGGTGTCTTTCATATCTGCAATAAGCTGCTGCAACCCCTGATAATCCTTCGTTAGCGGCAGCGCCTTCTTCTTCAACACGGCAGAGCCATACACATAAATCGATAAAACCATTTTTCTATTTCCTCTCCAAATACGATTGTAAAATAATTACGGCGCTCACCCTGTCCACCATAGCCTTGTTGCGCCGGTCCATTTTTTTCACACCGCCGTCAATCATCGCCCTGAATGCGATTTTCGAGGTGAAGCGTTCGTCTTCAAGCGCCACAGTAACATCGGGAAATTGCTTGCGCAACTGCACCAAAAACAAATCGACATACCGGGCGGCTTCGGCAGGCGTGTTGTCTAAATTTTTCGGATACCCTACCACAAAACACGCCACCGCTTCCTTGCCGGCATATTCTTTCAAATAATCCATCAATGCCGCCGTATCGACCGTAGCCAAAGGCGTAGCAATCAATTGCAACGGGTCGGTTACCGCCAACCCCACACGCTTCAAGCCATAATCAATCGCCACAATACGCGCCATTATACACATTTATTTCGAAACGTTCAACACGTCGTCAGACCTGAAATGGAAGCCAATCCGCTTGCCGGTTTGCATCTTGGCGCTCTCGATTTTCGCATTCATCTGCTCTACGGTGGCCATTTTCACCAAGTCGTAGGGCGGCGTCAACAAGTCAAACTCAATTGCATAAAGGATGGCCGTTTCGATAATGGCCACCAAATCGGGCGGCGTGATGGGCTTCTCGCCGAAATGAGGGTAGCCAAAAGTTTCCTGGCGTTTCCCTTCTACGAAAAAACACTTGTCTTTGTTTATAAAGATACGGCCAATCAGGTAGCCCAAATCGTCGTTACGGTTATATTTGAATGAATCGGACAAAAAATTATACACACTGATGATGCCGCAATAAGAATGGTGCGGCCCTTGCTGCACATACGGCATTTTCCATATCGGGTGCTCGCGGTCAAACTGGAAAACATTAGAGTGCATGCTGAAAATAAGCAGGTCGCCGGCCACTTTAATCTCGGCCTCAAACTTCCCGCGGTCGCGGTATTCCAAGCGGACGCGGCGGTTTTGATTTTCAGGCAGCACTTCGTTGATATCATTACACAACTCGTGCAAAATTTCTTTAATTTGATTGAAGACGTCGAGTGTGGCGTCGTAAACTTGCTCTTTTACCACCGATTTTTCGGTGAGGTGTTTAAGCATCGCCTCTCGGGGAGGCACTTCTGATGTTGTTGGCATAATATTTTTAATTTATAAAAGGTTAGTATGCACGGGCAAATATAACACGTTGCGCCGAGGGCTTGCCGGTAACCATACAGTTTCCCGGCTCCGGCGGCACACCGGCAGGTATGCAGCGAATAGTGGCTTTTGTTTCTTCCTTAATTTTCGCCTCGGTTTCGGGTGTGCCGTCCCAATGGCAAAGGAAAAGCCCACCATCCTCAATGCGTGTCTTAAATTCTTCGTAACTATCTATCGTGAACGTATGCGTTTCCCTGAAATCAAGGGCTTTTTTGTAAATATTGTCTTGTATGGTTACGAGCAATTGCGCTATGTAACCGGCTATTCCTTCTTTGGGCACGCTTTGTTTTTCCAACGTATCGCGGCGGGCTACTTCCAACGTTGCCTGTTGCAGGTCGCGCGGGCCTGCCGCTATGCGCACCGGCACACCTTTCATCTCCCATTCCGCAAATTTGAAGCCCGAACGCACATTGTCGCGGTCATCCAGTTTCACCGTGATGCCTTTTGCTTCCAACGCTTTCTTCACCGGTTGCAAATATTCCGTGAGCTGTGCCAGTTCCTCGTTACCTTTATAAATAGGTACCAGTACCACTTGCAGCGGCGCCAATTTCGGCGGCAGCACCAGTCCGTTGTTGTCGCTGTGCGCCATAATCAATGCGCCTATCAAGCGCGTGGACACGCCCCACGACGTAGCCCACACATATTCCAGTTTGCCCTCCTTGCCGGCAAACTGCACCTCGAACGCCTTGGCAAAATTCTGTCCCAGAAAATGCGAAGTGCCCGCCTGCAGCGCCTTTCCGTCTTGCATCAACGCCTCGATACACAACGTATCCAAAGCGCCGGCAAAACGTTCGCTCGGCGTTTTGCTGCCCACAATGACCGGCATAGCCATCCAATCCCGCGCAAACGAGGCATATACATTAATCATGCGCTCCGTTTCTTCGATGGCCTCTTGCTGTGTGGCGTGCGCCGTATGCCCTTCCTGCCACAGAAATTCGGCCGTGCGCAGGAACAGCCGCGTGCGCATCTCCCAACGCACCACATTGGCCCACTGGTTGCACAACACCGGCAAATCGCGGTACGACTTGATCCAATTCTTATACGTATTCCAGATAATTGTTTCCGACGTGGGACGGATAATCAGTTCTTCTTCCAATTTCGCCGACGGGTCAACCACCACGCCCTTTCCGGCGGGGTCGTTCATCAACCGGTGGTGCGTAACTACCGCACACTCTTTGGCAAAACCTTCCACGTGCTCGGCTTCCTTGCTTAAAAATGACTTCGGAATGAAAAGCGGAAAGTACGCATTGACGTGCCCCGTCTCCTTAAACATCTCATCCAAAACTCTTTGCATCTTTTCCCAAATTGCATAGCCATAAGGCTTAATCACCATACAACCCCTAACTGCCGAATTTTCAGCCAAATCAGCCTTAACCACCAAATTATTATACCATAAAGCGTAGTTTTCTTCCCGATTTGTTATTTCTTTTGCCATATTTTTAATACCTTTGCAATATATATTAACGTTTTTTATCACTATTCATAGTGAATAATTTCTATAAACTCCGTATCTTTGACGTTGCAAAAATAATAAATATTAACTAAATAAAAAAGGAGGAACTCATGAAACCTTTCATTATCTTGATTTCCGCAGCATTTATGCTTAGCGCGTGTGCCTCCAGCCAGTATTCATCGTCGGAAGACGGTATTTACTACAATCCCGGTAAGCAGCACGCTTATCCGGCGGCGGCGACTTCGCCCGCTATGGCTAAAACCAAACAATTAAACGAGAAAACCCAAGCTGTGGTTGCCACCCGCATGGAAGCTGCGGCCGGCAAAAAACAAGTAGATACGCTTTATGTAACCGACGAAAATCGTACGGTGGAAATTGATGCAGATTCCGACAAGACTTATCTCATCGTAGATGAGAGCGACTCTTATGAGCGCCGCCTGCGGATGTTCGATGAGGAAGAATATACGCCGCCAACTGTAAATATTAATGTTGGCGCGGGTTACGGCTATGGATGGCCTTATTATTCCTCATGGTATAGTCCGTGGGGGGGTTACAACTATTACTCTCCGTGGTCTTGGAGGCATTCGTGGTCATGGTACAGCTATTGGGATCCATGGTATTACCCAGGATATTACTCGTGGTACTATCCGAGCCATTTGTGGTACTACGGCGGATTTTATGGACACTACCGTCCGCACCATCACCATTATTACGACTCTCACTACGGCCGCGATGTGAATTACGGCCGCCGGCTCGCCAATGCAGGCACGGTAAGGCATGCTTCGTCAGTCGGCAGTAGCCGCAGCAGCGCCAACGCGGCCAACGTTACGCGACAAAACGCTACTACCCGCAGCCGGGCTCAAATTCAACGCGTGGCCGGCAGTACCCAATCACAAAGTAGTGAAAACAGCGGTAATAGTGTGACAACCCGCCGCCGGAGCGCTTCAGCGGCGAGCAGCGATAACACAAACACGTCCGTGCAACAAAGCAATACCCGGCAAAGCACGACGACCAACAGCAACACTGCCGTGACTTCACGGCGTAGAAGCGCCACCAATACAAACACAAACACAGGCACAAGTACAGGCACGAGTACAAGTACGCAAAATACCACCTATACGCGTACTTCGACATACAGTAATTCGGATCAAAACGCCGCTTCTTCGCGCCGCCGTACGAGCAATGCCACCACAACGAACAGCAGCCGGAGCAGCCAACCGGCTACGCAGTATAACAGTTCACCGACCTACAACAACTCCAGAAGCACGTCTTCAAATTCTTCAAGCCAAGTTAATAGTAGCAGCGGAAGCAGTAGAAGTAGCGGAAGTAATAGCGGAAGCAGTAGCGGTGGAACATCAAGGAGACGGTAATGAATAAGCTATTTTTATCCTTTATAGTAACAATGGGGGCGCTGAGCGCTGCAACAGCCCAAGGCGCATGGGACGGCTTAATCCTTTCCCAAACCCAATATGAGGGCACCGCACGGTTTACCGCGATGGGTGGTGCGTTCGCCGCATTGGGCGGCGACTTTACAACGTTGAGCATAAATCCCGCCGGAATTGGCATATACCGCAATTCGGAGCTTACTTTTTCCTTAGCGCTCAATCACGGCAACACCGACGCCAATTACCTCGGCAACACCGTAAATGATTCCTACACCAAATTAAGTGTAAACAATTTAGGTGTTGTATTCGGGCACGCACGCGGCAATGAAGGGCTGGTAAGCCTCAATTGGGG
>JAITQQ010000060.1 GCA_031288855.1 Prevotellaceae bacterium | reverse complement strand
TGTTAAATGAAGATACCGACATGGTGGCGCTGGCCCAGACCGGCACCGGTAAAACCGCCGCTTTTGGTATCCCTTGTATCCAGAAACTCGATACCGGTAATAATCACACAGAGGTGCTTATCCTTTGCCCCACCCGCGAATTGTGCGTGCAAATCACCAACGACCTGAAAAATTTTTCCAGGTACGTGGTTGGCGCCACTACGCTGGCCGTATATGGCGGAGCTTCCATTGAATCGCAAAAACGAACGCTGCACAAAGGGGCGAAAATTATTGTAGCCACGCCCGGCCGCATGGTTGACCTTACCAAACGCGGCTATGTGAACCTCTCGCAAGTACATACGGTCGTGCTCGATGAATCCGACGAAATGCTGAATATGGGGTTTAAAGACGACCTTGATTTTATTTTGTCGAAAACCCCCAAGACCAAGCACACCCTGCTTTTCTCGGCAACCATGCCGCTGGAAGTAGAGCGCATTGCCCGCACTTACATGAGTGATCCGTTGGAAATCACCATCGGCTCACGCAATACCGGCTCTAAAAATGTGCACCACTACTATTATTTGGTGCAGGCGCGCGACCGCTATCAGGCGCTGAAACGCATTGCCGATTACTACCCCAACATTTACTCCATTGTGTTTTGCCGCACCCGCGCCGAGACACAGGATGTGGCCGATATGTTGATGAAAGACGGCTACAATGCCGATGCGCTGCACGGCGACTTGTCGCAAGCCCAGCGCGATGCGGTGATGCGGCGTTTCCGCAGCCGCAACCTGCAAATGTTGGTGGCTACCGACGTGGCGGCACGCGGCCTCGACGTGAACGACCTCACGCACGTCATCAACTACAACCTGCCCGACGAAATAGAACAATATACCCACCGTAGTGGGCGGACCGGGCGCGCCGACAAAACAGGCATATCCATCGCCATCATCAACCTGAAGGAAAAGCACAAAATCAAACGCACCGAAAAGGTGATCGGGCAACAGTTTACGCAGGCCAAAGTGCCCACCGGCAAGGAAATTTGCGAAAAACAACTGTTCCACATCATTGAAAACATTGAGGCTATTGACGTGCAGAATGAGGAGCTCAATGCATACATGCCCATTATTTTAAAAAGGTTGGAAGGGCTTTCGCGGGAAGACCTTGTGAGCCGCCTTCTGTCGGTGGAGTTTAATCATTTTCTGGATTATTACAAAAATGCGCCCGACTTGAATATCGACGAGTTCGGAGGAGGTGAAAACCGTGAAGGGCGACGGGCAGCGCGGAAAAAAGAATCCGGACGCGACACCCCACGCCACCACGAGCAGAATAATGACTACACCCGCCTGTTTTTCAACACAGGCCGTAAGGAACGGGTGGAGCCGCCGCACATTATCAAACTGATTCAGAAAGGCGCCGGCAAGCCCGGCATTGACGTGGGCCGCATTGATATATACGACGGTTTCACTTACGTTGATGTCGATGCCCGTTACGCTGACGATATATTGGACAACCTGAACGGCTTGGATTTCCGCGGCCGCACCCTGCGGGTTGACGTAGCCACGCCCCGTGACGGCAGTGAATCCCGAAAAAAATACCCCGCTGCAAAGAGAAAACGCGGCTTTGAGGGAAAACCGAAGAAAAAAAAATGGTGAGCACTTAGTCGATTTTGAAATTTTTCATTATCGGAGTTAATAAGTATATGTAAAAAAGTACCATTATATGTAAAAAAAATACTATTTTTGCTTTCATGAATGTGGGTTTTTTTAATCCAATAATATGAGCGATAATCAGTATGTGGAAAAATTGGCGCAAGGCGACCACGCAACGTTTCGCGGGTTGTTTATGCAATATTTTCCAAAATTGAAAATTTTTATTGCAGGTCTTGTGAAGTCCGAAGCCATAGCGGAAGAACTGTCGCAGGATATATTCGTAAAAATCTGGGAGAAACGCAAGGCGCTCACCACTGTGCAATCGTTTAACGCCTACATTTACCGCATGGCTAAAAACGCTGTGTTAAATCATTTTCAACATGAGCATATAAAAGAAAGGTACATCGGGCAAGTGTCTTCCGATAGCCCTGTTTCAGCCGACGAGTTGTTTCAGGCGAAAGAAACGGAACTGCTCATACAACTGACCGTAGCAAAGATGCCTACAAAACGGAGAACAATTTTCGAATTGAGCCGGAGATCACAGTTGAAAAATGAAGAAATTGCCCAGAAGTTACAGCTTTCAAAGAAAACGGTAGAAAATCATTTAACCCTTGCTCTGAATGAGATACGAGAAGCACTTAAGAATTTCTTTACAATTTCTTAATTTTTCTTGGGGGTAACAGGGTTTTCGATTGTCTTATACATAAAACCGAAAGTATGTCGAAGGCACGTCGAATATTACAAAATTATTTTAACCACACTTATTCAAAAATTGTCCATAATAATTTTTTGGATTGGTTTGTTAATCATTGGAATATCGACGAACGAGACGCGGCTTTACAGGGGTTGTGGGACAATCTGGAAGTGGCGCCGCAATACTCAACGGAAGAATCGTTCAGGCAGGTACAACGCCGGATTTCAGCGCACCACAAATCGGTTCGGTTTATTCCACTTCTACAAAAAATCGGAAGAATTGCTGCTATATTATTGTTGCCGCTGGTTTCGGCAGGCCTCATTTATTTTTACACCCAGTACACAAATGCTGCCGAAACCAGCGGCGAGTTGACGGAATGTTTTGTTCCCCACGGAAAAGTACAAACGATAGTGCTGCCCGATTCGTCGCAAGTGCT
>JAITQQ010000031.1 GCA_031288855.1 Prevotellaceae bacterium | reverse complement strand
CGACAATAAAAAATGGTAAGCGCCAAGCCCGCCCGGAACAGGAGCCACCCATCCTAACGCGCCTACAACCATCAGAAAAAGGGCATCGACAGCGCTGAGAGACGCCGTGTCGGACATGGCGTGCATGATGGTGTAGGATTGCAAAAAATAGAAAAACCATATCACAAGCGTGCCGGCAAAGAATTGGTTTTTCCTTTTCAGGCGGAAGCCTGTACGTAGCCCGTCAATTAAGCCTTTGAGAAGTTTATTGATTTTTTGTGCGAGGCGGAATTGCAACAGTTTCTTTCGGAAAATAAACAGCAAAACAACCATTACGACAAGCACGCCGGCAATGATGACAAGCCATGACAGCCCTCCGGCGCCGGTTTTTTGTTCCATCAGGGGTTGCCATATCTCGTTGTGCAGGAATGCGCCGAACGTGTCCATGCGCAAAGCTACTACAAGAATGGTAACGATGAGTAAACAGAGTATATCGAATATCCGTTCGAGGACTACAGTGCCGAGCAGTGATTCAAAAGGTACTTTTTCGGTTTTGCGTAATGCGCCGCAACGTACCACTTCGCCCAAGCGCGGCATGGCGAAGTTGGCCAGATAGGTGAGCATTACCGCATCGTATGTGTTTTTAACGGAAGGGCGGTAACCCAACGGTTCAATAATGATGCGCCAACGCAATGCGCGTGCCATGATAGCCATCCATCCGGTTAGCATGGAAGCGCCGACCCACCAATAATTGGCATTGCGCAACCCTTCTACGAGTTCAGCCCATTCTACGCCCTCAAAAGAAATATAGAGCAACCACGCGGCAAGCGCCAGAAATACCACATATTTCAGTATGCCTGTAACGGTTTTACTCCATTTTTTCTTCGGAACGGTTGTCCCCATACCTTCAGCTTATCAATTTATTGGTTTTGCTATCGGGAAACACGATGGCCGGCTTGAATGTTTTGGCTTCTTCGAGGCTCATGGCGGCGTATGCCATGATGATGACCAAATGTCCCACTTTCACTTTGTGGGCGGCAGCGCCGTTAATGCCTATTTTCCCGCTTCCCCGCTCGCCTTTTATCACGTAAGTGTCGAATCGTTCTCCGTTGTCGATGTTGGCCACGGTTACCTTTTCATACGTGGTGAGATTGGCTGCATCCATGAGGTCTTCATCAATAGTAATGCTGCCCATATAATGCAGGTTTGCCTCCGTGACGGCTACACGGTGAATTTTTGATTTTAGTATTTCGATTTGCATAAGTTATTTCAGTCTTATGTTGTCAATTAAACGTATGGCGTCGGCATGCGCCGCTACGCACAGTTGTATGTGGTTGGTGTCATCCCACGCTTTGATGGGTTGCAGTGTTTTTGCATCCACAATTTCGGCATATTCCGCTTTCAGTTCGGGGTCGGTGTCAATGGTTTCTTTCACCCATTCGCAAAGTTTGCCCACTCCCATGTATCCCATTTTTTCTTTGGCTTCGAGAAGGGTGTGTGCAATGAGGGGCACGTGCATCCGCTGGTTATTATTCAGCAAACGGTTGCGCGAACTCATGGCCAGTCCGTCGTATTCACGCACGGTGGGGCACGCCACAATTTCTACGGGCAGCCCTATTTGTTCTACCAATAATTTGATAATAGCGAGTTGTTGGAAATCTTTTTCTCCAAAAAAGGCAACAGTGGGCTCGATGATGTTGAACAGGCGGGTTACTACTTGCGCCACGCCGTTGAAATGTCCCGGCCGGCACGCGCCTTCCATCACTTTGTCCATTCCGCCGAAATCGAACACGCGGGTATCGGGTATCGGATAAATTTCTTTTTCGGAGGGAATAAACACAAGGTTTACGCCGACGTCAGACAGGAGGTTTGTGTCGGCTTCCCGGGTGCGCGGATAGTTTTTAAAATCTTTGGGGTCGTTAAATTGAGTGGGGTTTACAAAAATACTCACTACCGTAAAGTCGCATTGTTCCATCGCGGTTTTAACCAGTGACAAGTGTCCCTCATGTAACGCCCCCATGGTGGGCACAAATCCTATAGTTTTATTTTTTCTGACAATGGCCGTCAATTCTTGCATGTGTTCGGCCGAATTGGTTATAATCATTAGAATGTTGTTTCATTTTAATGCAAAGTTAATACTTTTTTCTATTTCGTGCCTGTCGACCCGAACCCGCCGGCGCCGCGTTCGCTTTCCGCGAGGGCTTTCACGGGCAGCCATTCAATTTTTTCGTATTGGCTGATAATCATTTGTGCAATCCGTTCGCCGGGATTCAATAAAAAATCCTCGTCGGAGAGGTTTACGACGATGAGTTTAATTTCTCCGCGGTAGTCGGCGTCAATAGTGCCGGGCGTGTTGAGCAAGGAGATGCCGTGCTTTGCGGCGAGCCCGCTGCGCGGGCGGATTTGCGCTTCATATCCTTGCGGCAGTTCGATGAATAAACCGGTAGGTATCATGGCGCGCTGCAAGGGTTTGAGGGTTAAAGGCGCGCTAAGGTTGGCGCGTAAATCCATGCCTGCAGAAGAAGAAGTGGCGTAAGCCGGAAGTTCGAAAGGCGACTGGTTAACAATTTTTACTTGTGTCATGATAAATTATTTCTTTTTATTACGTGTATCGGATTTATTTTTTCGCACCGAAACCAAAAAGCGATGTAGGCCGCCAACAGCACGGTATTGATGAGCCATTTGGTCCACAACGCCGGCACGTTGAGCCATGCGCTGAAGAAAAACAACGCCAGCGCTACCGAAATGTAAGCCCAAAGTTTTAGCCAATTGTAAGGAATAGGATAATGTTTTGCGCCGAGCCATGCGCTAAGAATTACCATAACGAGGTAGCTGAAGAAATGCCCCCACGCTGCGGCATGATAGCCGTAAACCGGCATGAAGAGCACGTTGATGAGCAGTGTTACCAACAATCCGGCAGTGGTGATGTACACGGCATATTTGGTTTTGCCCGACAGTTTATACCACATGGAAATGTTGAACGACATACCCAACAGCACGTATGCGCCCAGCATGATGGGCACAATGTCGAGGCCTGTCCTGAAATTTTTTCCCAGCAGGAGGCCGATGGCGTCGATGTAAAACATGACGAACAGAAAGATGACCATGCAGAACGCCGTGAAGTGGTTCATGACAATGGCGAGGTGTATGGGCGCTTGTTTGTTTTTTTCGCCGGCGAAAAAGTGCGGCTCGGCGGCATAGCGGAACATTTGTATGAAAAGCGACATCAGCACGGCAATTTTTACGCCGGCTTGAAAAATACCCAACTGGCCTTGCCACGCCACGTTTTCGGGCAAGAAGTAGCGGAATAATATCCGGTCGATAAATTCGTTGGCTACGCCCGGCAAGCCGGCAATCATCAGCGGAATGGAATAAATCATCATCTGCCGCCACAGCGCCTTGTCGAATTTAATTTTGATTTTCCACAAGTCGGGAATAAAAAGAATGAAGGATACTACGCAACTGAGGAAAATAGAAAACAGGATGTAACTGAAATCGGGGGTTGCCGACACAAAGTGCAGCAGCCATGATTGTGGATGTGCGGCGAAATAGGCGGGCGCAGCGAAAAAAAGTAAAAAGTTAAACCCTAATTCGGTGCCTATTTTTATCGATTTGAGAACGGTAAATTTCACTGCACGGTATTCGAAGCGCAGGCGGGCAAACAGGATGGCGGTAAAACTGTCGATGGCAAGAATACCGCCGACATAAATAATGCACACCTGGTATCCGTCGTAATGCAGCCACCGGGCAATGTCGTTCGACCAGAAGGCCGACAGCGCAAAGAACACGCCGGCCACCACAGCCATGAACACAAGCACGGTCGAAAATACTTCGCGGGGTTTATCGCTTTTGTTGGCGTAGCGAAGGCTTCCGGTTTCCATGCCCATGGCAAGCAACACCTGCAAAATGGCGATGTAGGCCAGAAAGTCAGTGGCGATGCCGTAATCGCCCGGCGTGAGCATGCGGGTGTAGATGGGCACAAAGAGAAAATTTAATACGCGGGCAAGAATAGTGCTCACCCCATAGGTGGCGGTTTCGCTTGCTAATCGTTTCAACGGAGTTGCCATTAATAATCGAGTCCTTTTTTATTAAACAATAAATACCCCAAATTCAACTGGAAGTACCAGTTGGTCTCGGCCTTGCTGTAATAATTTGCCGAGAAGCTCAACGGGCCTACAGGCGTGTGCCATACCAATGCGCCCATGGCCATATAAGCGCGGTCTGATAAAGGTTCGGAGTAAGTCACTTTGTCGCTGTTAACCGATGTAATGTTCCGGTAAGGTTGGAACACATAGCCGCCTAATTGCAATATCGTTTTCTGGGTGAGGAAAACGGTAGGCATCAAGCCAAAACCTGCAAACGTATTGGCGCGATATTGGGGTAAAAAAAGCGAGCTGCTGTGCGGCGTCGGGGCAAATGCAGGCAGCGACAGCATGGTGGAAAAATAATCGCCGAATGTCGATTTGTTAGAATATACCACATCAAAATATGTCCCCAGGGAGAAATGGTTGTCAATGGAAAAATACGCTTCACTCAACAACCGTGCGCCAATCCATTGATGGGAAACATTAATTTCATTTTCGGTGTTCTGCGCGCCGTAACCTCTCGACAGGTTGCCGGCAATGTGTCTTTCCTTGCCCGTAACATATCGTATACTCATGTGTTGCTTTTTGCCGAGTGTGGCATATTGACGATAATTAAGCGTGTTCCGCTCAATAATAAAGTGCGGGGAGTAATAGTTAAAGTGTGTCTGGTCGGTCGTATCGGACGAAGTAAAATCTTGCACCTCAAAATAATCGTCGCGAAGCGCACCTGTGGAAAAGCCCAACTTGACGTTCATATTCTGCCTGTCGGAAAGCGGAACGCCCAAAGAGAAACTGCCGTACCGGTCGGATTCCTGCAAGTAGCTTGGCCGCTTATCGAAAAACACGAGGTCTTGTGCGCCGGTGTAGTAATCGTATTGCAAAATATTTCCTTCCACTTCATAAAAATATAGCGGATAAACATCGAAGTAACCCCTCCATCCTATGCGGCCGCCCATAAAGAAACGCCCGATGTTCATGTTGAGATAAGCAAAACCCATGTTATTGGCAAAGTGATGCCACTCCAAACCCAGGTATAATTGGTTTAAAGACGACGACGACAGGTTGCCCCCAAGGGCTATCCTGAACTGGGCGGCACGGGTTACACGTAAATTAATATCGAAAAGGCCGGTGGAATCTATGTAAGTCGCCCAGGGGAAAAACACATTCACATTGTTCGACGCAACAGCCCTGAAATAATGCCGCTTGACCTGTTGGAAATTCATTACTTCATGCTTATCTCCCCGCACCATGCGGCCGAGGAAAGAATTTTGCAAACGGGAAACATCTCCACTTATATTTACATTTTTAAACCTCAACTCCGGCGTTTTTTCGCGAAACGCCAGCCGCTTGCTGTTTACCTCTCCCCGCGATATGCGGCGAATACCCAGTCGTTGTTTTATGGTGTCTACTTTTTGCAACGCCTTGTTATAACCAATGCCGGAAAGTTGAAGTACCTTGCTGAAATCAAGCAGCGACACGTTGCTCAGCGTGATGTCAATCATTACGCCCTTGTCTTCGGGAAGGTCGTAATTGGTTTCAAACATGAGCATATTTTCAATTTGCGTGAAAATATTGTCCTCATCGGGATTTTTCGGATTGTTGCTCACCTTCACGCCAATGATAAGGTCAGGGTTGAAGTCCTGCACCATCACGTTCCATGGAAAATTATTGTAAAATCCGCCGTCGAACAAGATGGTAGAATCTTCTTTTACCCCTTTGAAGTAAAACGGATAAGACATCGACGCACGCACGGCTATGCCGAGGTTTCCGTTGCGCGACACCACCGGTTTTTTCTTCACAATATCAGACGCGACACAACGAAACGGCACCATCAGGCTGTCGAAATTACCTTTTGCCGCCGCATCAGCGGCCGAATACAGCTCCAACACGGCAAGGTCCATTTGGTAGGGAGAAACAAAACTGGTGGGCACGTTCGGCTTGAAACTTTTGGAGTGAAGCCACAAGGAAAACATTTCCGGCGTGGGCTCGCGGCGAAACAAATAAGTCTGGTCTTTTTCGAGCACCTGTCCTTTGTACCACGACGTAAAATCTTCGGACTGCATCAGCGTAACCATCTCTTCGGGCGAGTAGCCGATGGCGTAGAGAGAAGCCACAATAGCGCCCATAGAAGTGCCCGCCACGTAATCGATGGGAATGCCGTTTTCTTCGAGGGCTTGAATCACGCCGATATGCGCCAGGCCTCTAGCCCCGCCGCCGCTCAGCACCAGCCCCACTCGTTGCGAAAAACCCTGAACACCCAAGCAGAAACACAGCATGAATATCGCCAACCGCTTCATTTTTTAACGTAAAAACACTTTTATTTTGGTTATTCGTAGAAATTACCCTAATTTTGCAAACAAATAAATGTCAAAAATACATAAAATTGTCGAGATATGAAAACAAGAGGTATATTTCTTTCCGCGTTGATTTTAGTATTTGTATCGTGCGGAAACAATCCGAAAAACACAAATAAAAAAACCGAAACAGTAGAAAAAGAAAAACAAACAGCCACAACCATGGAGGAAAAAAAATTATCATTTGACCCGGCCGCGCTTGGCGAAGAGCCGCTGTTGGACATACAGACGAGTGAAGGCACTATCACCATTAAACTTTACAAAGAAACACCGTTGCACCGCGATAATTTTTTAAAATTGGCGGCTGAAAACTTTTACGACGGAATAATTTTCCACCGGGTCATCAAAGGCTTTATGATTCAAGCCGGCGACCCCGCTTCGAAAGACCCGAAACCCGGCGCCCGGTATGGCGCAGGCGGGCCGGGCTATACGGTGGATGCGGAATTCCGTTCGCAGTATAAACACAAGAAAGGCGCGTTGGCGGCAGCCCGCCAAGGCGATCAGGTGAATCCGAAAAAAGCATCGTCGGGGTCACAATTTTACATTGTCGAGAATGCAGCTACCTGTTCGCAATTAGATGGCGCTTACACGGTGTTTGGCGAAACAATCAGCGGGCTTGACGTAATCGACAAAATAGCCGCAGCCGCCACCGATTCCGGCGACCGCCCTGTGAAAGATATTTTCATTATCGCCATTAAACCGGCCAAAAAATAACGCGCCAGATGCACGAGAAAATAACCCGGCTGTTGGCGGAAATTGAAAACCTTGCGGCCAAAAGCAAAGACGAGATAGAAGCGCTACGCGTGGGCTGGCTTGGGAAGAAGGGCAGCATCACTTTGCTGTTTGAAGAATTCCGGCAAGTGGGCGCGGAAGAAAAACGGAAGTTTGGACAACAAATAAATTCCCTGAAACAGGCCGCCATCGAAAAAATCAATGCACTGCGCGAAAGTTTGGAAAGTCACGACGGCCACAAACAGGCTTTCGACGCTACCCTACCGGGCGAGCCCGCGCCGCTGGGTGCGCGTCATCCGCTTTCCATCGTGCGAAACGAAATTATTGACATTGTCAAAACGTTGGGTTACACGGTAGCGGAAGGCCCAGAAATAGAAGACGACTACCACGTGTTCGGCGCATTAAATTTTCCACCCGAACATCCGGCACGCGACATGCAAGATACATTTTTCATAACTACAGGCGACAATCCTGTGTTGCTGCGCACCCACACCAGCTCAGTGCAGGTGCGGGAGATGGAGCGCTGCAAACCGCCCATCCGCATTATTTGCCCGGGGCGCGTGTTCCGCAACGAAGCCATTTCAGCGCGTGCACACTGTATTTTTCATCAGGTAGAAGGATTATACATTGACGAAAACGTGTCGTTTGCCGACATGAAGCAATCTATTTTGTATTTTGCCCGCGAGTTCTTCGGCGAAGATGTGCAAATCAGGCTGCGCCCATCGTACTTTCCCTTCACAGAGCCCAGCGCCGAAGTGGATGTGAGTTGCAACATTTGCAAAGGTAAAGGCTGCAATGTGTGCAAATACACCGGTTGGCTCGAGATTATGGGTTGCGGCATGGTAGACCCCAACGTACTGGAGGCTTCGAACATCGACTCAAAAAAATATACAGGTTTTGCATTCGGCATGGGCATTGAGCGCATTGCCATGCTGAAATGGCACGTACGCGACTTGCGCCACTATTTCGAAAACGACATCCGCTTTCTTCAGCAGTTTGCCACAGCGTAGCACGGTGAACGGAAAACGGGAAACGGTGAACGGAAAACAATTAATCATTACCGATTGGCGGTTGCGGAACATCCCGGAAGTACCACAAAAAATAAATTTTACACAATTTAACGGCATTTTATTTCTTAATTGTCACTGTTCATTTGGCGAACAGCCCCCAGTCGTTTTTGCCACGCCGCGACCTTAAGTTTGCAGATTTCGGGCGGCGGTAAGTAAAGCAAAAAAAGTAAATGGACTAATAATTCATTACACAACACACTGAAAGACCGTTAAGTTTGCCGGGCGGGTTGCGATCGGTCGAGCGAGTTGGGCCGAAGAGCTGAGCGAAGCCAGCGAGTTCGATGCTGTAGGTGTTTGATAAATACCACCCATCGTATGCATGAGTTATTTCA
>JAITQQ010000016.1 GCA_031288855.1 Prevotellaceae bacterium | reverse complement strand
GGAATATTTTCTACTGCGCCTTTTGTGCGCGCACCATCGCAGGCACTCCACACGTCGTAGTTAAGGCAGGTAAATTCGCCCACTTGTTTGATGCGGATAGGATAGAGATAACAGGAAATAGGCTTGCGGAATTTTGTTTTTCCATCAAGGAAAGCGCGCTCAATGGCGCAATAACAGTTGCCGCCGTTGTCCACATTCGAATAAGCGCACTCCTTACCGGCAATGAGCGGCGTGACGAGGTCGCCGTCGGGGTCAATTACCGTGTGGCCCTGTTGTTCCACCGCTTTGCGGCCTTCGGGCTTCATGTAGGCAACAAAATGTTTATATTCACGTTGCAGGATACGCTTTTCTTTTTTTTCCAGCGGCGCCCCGCTGTCGCCCAGCACGCAGCAAATGCCGGCGCATTGCGCAATATCGCAGACGAAGCGTTTTTCAAACACGTCGGCGCTAATCAGTTTATCGTCAATTTGAATAATCGAGGTCATACTACAATTCTGCAAGCCAGTGTCCCATAAAGCAATTGTACACGCGGTATGTGGTTTCGGTAACGGTTGGGAGCGCCAACAGCATTTCTTTTTCTACTAAAATCGGTAATGTTCGTTGTACGGTTGATGCGGTAAACCCATATTTTGTGGTGAATTTTCCGCCGGTTGGTTGCGTAACCTGCCCTTCTTTTGCAATGGCTTTAAGCAACTCCCATTGCGCGGGTGTGAGCAAATTCCGGTACTGAATAAACATCGTTTCCTGTGTTTTCAAAAGTTCATAACATATTTGCTTGGTTGCCGCCAAGTCTATTTTTGTGATATTTTTAGCAAAAATCCGGTTGCAAACAGCCTGTACATAGTAGGTGTGTGCAAATGTCCACGATAATATAAAATCAACCGCTTCGGTAGAAATTGTTCTTTTTTGTTCGGCGAATTTTTCAATAATGAATGGCCGGTATGATGCGGCGGGGATGGGGTCCAGAAACAAAAATTGGGTACTTGCAAAAAACGGATGCGCCGGACTCGAAAATATCTCAGACATCAGGCGCCGGTTGCTTCCGCTAAAAATAAAACTGACATTTTGCATAAACTGAATCATTGTCCGCAACAGCGCTTCCGTGTTTTTTTCAGGATAAGCCGAAACTTGTTGAAATTCGTCTATGGCAACAATAACGGGCGTTTTCTGTGACTCTAAAAAATGGAATAACGTTTGCAGGGAATATTCGAATGTCGTCGGTTCGCAGTATTCAAAACTTACTTTCGGCTCGCCGGTTAACGTATTGTACGAGAAAACCGCATGCATGCCTTTGAGCAGTTTCAGAAACCGCTTGCCAAGCCCGTTTTTATTCGACAACTTTTTGAAAATAACTTCGGCCAATTGCCTTGTAAATGCTGCCAAGTTTTGTGTAGCGTAGATGTCAACATACAGCGTAATCGGTATATCTTTCTTTTTTTGCGACTCAATTTCGTCAAAAAAACGATAAATTAACCCGGTTTTTCCCATTCTACGATGTGAAATCAGGGTTATATTTGTCCCATTTTGACAGGCAGAAGACAGGGTTTTTAGTTCTTTTTCACGGTCACAAAATAATTCTTTAGAAACATAAGTGCTTAACGGAAAGGGATTAAATTCTTTTTTCATCGCATTTTAAGATTATATTTCTGCAGCAAATATACGAAATATATTATACAAAACAAATTATATTTTTTGTATTATACATTTTGTATAATAACTCGCGGTACAATTCAGCGCAAAATGTCGAAAAACAGTTCGGCCATCATGCAGCGCGCACTGCCGCCGCCGTACGTTTCAATGGTGTGTAAATCGGGATGCAATAATGTCCGGTTGTTGAGTTGCAGTTTGGCAAGCTGCTCCGGCGTGAGCGCAGCATAAGCCCTGTGCGACAGGATGAGGAAATATTTGTGGTATAAATTTTTCACTTCGAGCATGTTTCCCGCAAATTGCCGCACTTGCAACAAGGTAATGGGAACAATTGTTTTTCCGGTGTTTTCGAGCGTTTCCACCAACGTATTCCGCTCCTCGCCGTCGGTGATACTTTCGAGGCAAACAACCGCATCCTGTTCACCTACGTTCATCATGACGTTGGTGTGGTAAATGGCAGTTCCGTGTTCATCTGTGGCGTGAAAACAGCACGGAGCGTAGCCCGTTTTTTTACAAAAGTCAAGCAAAACTTGTTTGTCGGTGCGCGGAGAGAGGCAAGCATAAGCAATAAGGTTTTCGCGGTCTAACACCATACTACCGGTGCCTTCGAGAAATTTTTGTTGGGTTTCGTACCCTGTAAAATCGACAATATGCTTTACGTCAAATTTATTTTTCAAAGCGTCGAGTACGGTTTGTTTGCGCTCGAGGCGGCGGTTTTCTGCGAACATCGGAAAGAGGCACAGTGTGCCGTCGGCATGCGCCGAAAACCAGTTGTTGGGGAAAATGGCGTCGGGGGTGTGGGGCGCGGGCGTGTCGTTTACCACAGTTACGTCAATATCGTTTTGGTCTAATAAATCAACAAATGCATCAAATTCCTGTAGCGCTTTTTCGGGTATGCCGGCGTGTTCTTCGGCGTGTTGAAAGGCATTGTTAACCGCCGTTTCGGGGTTGTATCCGAAGGCAGCCGGGCGAATCATGAGGAAGTGCGAGGCGGCCATTACAGTGATGTTATGCTTTTTTCAATGATGGAAATTGCTTCGCGCAAGTCGTCTTCGTCAATGACAAGCGGCGGCGCGAGCCGGATGATGTGTTGGTGCGTGGGTTTGGCGAGCAACCCGTTTTCGGCCATGCGGAGGCACACATCCCACGCTTCAATGCCGTTTTCCGGCGCAATGACTATGGCGTTGAGCAAGCCTTTTCCGCGTACGAGCGTAATCCGGCCGGAGTTGATTTTTCTTAATCCGTCGCGCAAAATTTCACCCAAATACAGGGCGCGTTCAGCAAGATGTTCTTCTTTCACTACTTCGAGCGCTGCCATGGCCACCTTGCAGGCAAGCGGAAATCCGCCGAAGGTGGAGCCGTGTTCGCCGGGTTTGATGGTGAGCATCACGTCGTCGTCGGTCAGTACGGCGGAAATGGGCAACATGCCGCCCGACAGCGCTTTTCCCAGCAACACCATGTCGGGGCGCACTCCTTCGTGGTCGCAGCAAAGCAGTTTTCCGGTACGGGCCATGCCGGTTTGTATTTCATCGGCGATGAACAGTACGCGATGCTGCCTGCACAGTTCGAAACATTTTTTGAGATAACCCTCGTCGGGAACAAATACGCCGGCTTCGCCCTGTATGGGCTCTACAAGGAAAGCTGCTATGCGCTTGCCGTGTGCGGACAGCGCTTTTTCGAGCGCCGCCACATCGTTATAAGGTATTTTGAGAAATCCGGGCGTGTAAGGGCCGAATTGCTTGTATGCGTCGGGGTCAGACGACATGGACACCACGCTGATGGTGCGGCCGTGAAAATTACCCTCACAAACCACAATCAGGGCTTCATTGCCGGGAATTCCTTTTTTCACGTACCCCCACCGGCGGGCGAGTTTGAGCGCCGTTTCTACGGCTTCGGCACCGGTGTTCATAGGCAATACTTTATCGTACTTGAAATAACCGGTTATGGCTTGTTCATACGGTCCTAAACAATCGTTGTAGAAAGCGCGTGATGTGAGGCTTAGCCTGTCTGCTTGCTCAACGAGCGCCGCCACTATTTTCGGGTGGCAGTGCCCTTGGTTTACCGCAGAATAGGCCGAAAGGAAATCGAAATAGCGTTTTTCGTGTATGTCCCACACAAAAGCGCCCCGGCCTTGTGCCAGCACCACCGGCAAGGGGTGGTAATTGTGCGCGCCGTAGCGGTCTTCGAGGGCGATGAAATGGGAAGTATCGGGAGTCGTTGTCATGTACAGGT
>JAITQQ010000126.1 GCA_031288855.1 Prevotellaceae bacterium | reverse complement strand
AGTAATACGTCATACATGGTTTTTCCTTGCGATGCCGCCCATGCCGCCATCTCAGCAAGGGTGCAGCAGGTGGCCACCGCGTCTTTGTCGCGCACAAATTCGCCGATATTGTATCCGTAACTTTCCTCGCCGCCGCCAATAAACACTTTCTTTCCTTCCTGTTCACGGATTACTTCGGCAATGAATTTGAAGCCGGTAAACACATTGTAATATTCCACGCCGAAGCGCTCTGCCAGCGTCTTCATGAGGTCGGTGGTGACAATGGTTTTGATGATATATTCTTTGCCGGTGAGCTTGCCGAGCTCTTTCCACCGGCGCAGCAAGTAGTAGGTGAGGAGCGACGCGGTTTGATTGCCGTTCAGCAGGATAAATTCTTTTTTGTCGTTGCGGATGGCAAGCCCCACGCGATCGGCGTCGGGGTCGGAGGCCATAATCATGTCGGCGCCCGAAGCGGTGGCTTTTTCGATAGCCATTTTGAACGCACTGTGTTCTTCGGGGTTTGGCGATTCCACCGTCGGGAAATTTCCGTCGCTCACGTCTTGTTCCGGCACCCTGATAATGTTGCTAAACCCTTTGCGGCGCAAGGCTTCAGGAATGAGCACCACACCTGTGCCGTGTAGCGGCGTATATACAATGCGTATCTGGTTGTTTTGTTGTATGGCTTCAGGCGAAAGCCCCAGGCTTAATATTTTTTCCAGATATATTTCATCAATTTCTTTGCCTATACGTTTGATGTTCCCCTCTTGTCCGGTGAATTGTACCATAGCGGGGTCGGTGATTTTTTCCACTTCGGCAATGATGTTGGTGTCGTGCGGCGCCGTAACTTGTGCGCCATCGTCCCAATATGCTTTGTAGCCGTTGTATTCCTTAGGATTGTGCGATGCGGTGACCACTACGCCGCTCTGACAACCCAAATGGCGGATGGTGAAACTGAGTTCCGGCGTGGGGCGCATGCCGTCGAAGAGAAACACCTTGAAACCGTTGGCGGCAAAAACTTCGGCGGTGATTTGGGCGAAATAGGCGCTGTTGTTGCGGCTGTCGTGCGTAATGGCCACTTTGATTTCAGGCAAATCCGGGAAACTTTTTTTGAGATAATTGGCAAGTCCTTGCGTGGCCATCCCTACGGTATATTTATTCATGCGGTTGGTGCCTACGCCCATGATACCGCGCAATCCGCCGGTGCCAAATTCGAGGTTTTTATAAAAACTCTCCTCTAATTCTTTAGGATTTGTATCAATTAACTTTTTAACCTGTGTTTTGGTTTCTTCGTCATAGCTTCCTGCGAGCCATGCATCAATTCGTTGTTTCATTACCTGGTCCATAATTTTTTGGTTTAGGTTATACATTTTTTTTGAAAACATCGCGCGAGCGCGTCTTCCCATGAGGGAATGGCGAGCTCGTATGTTGTTTTGATTTTTTCTTTACTCAGTATGCTGTATTTTGGGCGTACGGCTTTGGTCGGATACCCGGCGGTGCTTACCGGCTGTATGGCGCAATGGCGACGCCCGAGCTGCATGATGCGTTGCGCAAAATCAAACCACGTGCACACGCCCTCGTTGGTGTAATGATACACGCCCGGAACGAATTTCTTTTCGCCGCAAATCACCTTGTCGATGATGGCGAGTAGCGTTTCGGCAAGGTCGGCGGCATAGGTGGGAGAGCCGTGTTGGTCGTTCACCACATTGAGGGTGGGGCGTTCAGCCCCAAGTCGCAGCATGGTGTTTACAAAATTATTTCCTTCGCAGGCATAAAGCCATGCGGTGCGTATCACCATAGTTTGCGGGTGCGACA
This sequence comes from Prevotellaceae bacterium, assembly GCA_031288855.1. The sequence goes on along the minus strand of JAITQQ010000126.1, from coordinate 4,143 downwards.
AGGCGGCTTGCTCGCCGGCGAGTTTACTTCTTCCATACGCCGACTGCGGATTTGGCGCGTCTTCTTCGGTATAAGGCGTCGTTTTTGTTCCGTCAAAAACATAATCGGTAGAAATGTGTATGAGGCGTGCCCGGCATGCGCCGACTGCTTTGGCGAGGTTTTCTACGGCAGCGGCGTTAATGGCGAAAGCCTTGTCTTCTTCGTCTTCCGCCTTGTCCACGGCAGTGTAGGCCGCGCAATTAATAATGAACGCAGGATGATGTTCGAGTGCGTAAGCCATCACCTCATCGTTGCTGGTAAGGTCTAAATTGTGAATATCGGTACACAACAATTGCAGCGCGGGATAACGGATAGCCGCTTCCTGCAGGCCGCGCCCCAATTGTCCATTGCATCCGGTAATAAGTATTTTTTTATCCATTCTCTTAATTTCGGCAACACGAAGTTAGTAATATTTTTTAAATTCAAAATAATTACTATCTTTGTAGAAACTTATGGAACATTTTATCGTATCGGCAAGAAAGTACCGCCCCATGACCTTTGAGTCGGTTGTGGGGCAAGAAAATATTGGAACAACGCTGAAGAATGCCATTCAACGCAAGCAGTTGGCGCATGCGTATTTGTTCTGCGGCCCGCGCGGTGTGGGAAAAACAACGTGTGCACGTATTTTCGCAAAGACGATTAATTGCCAAAATCTTACTCCGGAATTGGAAGCATGCGGCGAATGTGAATCGTGCCGTTCATTTGCCGAAGGCCGTTCCTACAGTATTCACGAATTGGATGCGGCTTCCAACAATTCGGTAGACGATATCCGGGTGCTTACCGAGCAGGTGCGTGTGCCGCCGCAAATAGGACATTACAGCGTATATATTATTGATGAAGTGCACATGCTTTCGTCAAGTGCGTTCAATGCGTTTCTGAAAACGCTGGAAGAGCCGCCGGCGCATGCGATTTTTATTTTGGCCACCACCGAAAAACACAAGATACTCCCTACTATTTTGTCACGTTGCCAGATATACGATTTCAACCGTATTTCCATTCCCGACATGGTGAAACATTTGGCGAAAATTGCGACCAAAGAGGGTGTAACGGCGGAAACCGAAGCGCTGAATGTAATTGCGCAGAAAGCCGATGGCGCGATGCGCGATGCACTTTCCATTTATGACCAGGCAGTGGCTTTTTGCGGCAACAATTTGACGTATGCCAATGTAATCGAAAACCTGAACGTACTCGATTATGAATACTATTTCAAATTAACCGGCCATGTCGTTAACCACCACTATGCCGATGCGCTGCTCTTGTTTGATGAAGTGCTGTCCAAAGGTTTTGATGCGCAACATTTCATTGCAGGATTGAGCATCCATTTTCGCGATTTGTTGGTGTGTAAAGATATCCGCACGCTGTCGCTGCTTGAAGTCGGCGATGCTGTGGCAAAGCGTTATGAGGCGCAGGCTGCACAAGTTTCGCATGCTTTTTTGTATGAAGCGTTGCAGCTCACCAATGCTTGCGAGATGGGGTACAAAGCGAGTGGAAACCCGCGCCTGCACGTCGAACTCGCCTTGTTGCGGTTGTCGAATATCGGCCTCGAAAAAAAAAACGATAGTGCCGAAGTAGCGGAAAAAGATACGCCGCCTCCGGTAATCCATCCGGTACGTGCGCCACAACCTCCTCCTGCACCTTCTCCATCTTTATCTCCTGCACCGCAGCCTTCTCCTGTACCATCTCCTCCTCCTGCACCCGTTCCGCAAGATACCCGGACTTTTTCGCTGAAAGAGGCTTTGGCAGAAGAACCGGAGTCAATAGTAAAAGAAGATGAGGCGCAAAAAAGAAATAATCCGTTTACACAGGAACAACTAACGGATACTTGGGCAGCGCTGGTGTCGAGCGTAGCCGACAAGCCGCGTTTGGCTGCGGCACTGCAAAAATCTTCACCGGTATTGAAGGAAGATAACATCGTGAGTTTTCCGGTGTGGAATGCCGTACAAAAAACATGGATGGAGGATAATGGGATTGTACTGGATTTTCTGCGCGACAGGTTGCAAAATGACAACATTAAGCTGAATATCACGGTAGACGCCGGGAGTGCGAGAAGTACAAAGCCTTATACGCATGATGAAAAGCTCCGTTTTCTGGTGGAGCGCTATCCTGCTGTGTCCCAATTGAAGCAAATTATGAAATTAGATATAAGGTAAAGCCCATGGGAGTAACGTATGAAGAATGGCGCATGGATATATATGGGCATTTTACTTGCAATTCTCTTCTGGGGCATGTCGTTTGTGTGGGTCGGCCAGTTACTTGGCTTGGGGTTTCCCTCGTTCAGCCTTTTAACGGCGCGGCTTACTATTTCGGCCGTTCTGTTATCGCTCGTTTCTTTTGGCTTCGGAAAATTGCAGCGGCCTGAGCTTGCAGACCTGAAATGGATACTCCTGATGGCGCTGTTCGAGCCGTTTTTGTATTTTATCGGCGAAACCAAAGGCATTCAACTAACCACGCCCACTACCGCTTCGGTGATTGTTTCTACCATTCCGCTGTTCGCCATGCTGCTGGGCTTTCTGGTGTATAAGGAAAGGGTGAGCAAACTTAATGTTTTCGGTGCGGTGATGGCGGTGGCAGGCGTTCTCTTATCGGTCTTGGATGAAGAAATGTCGATAAAGGTAAATCCGTTCGGCGTGCTGATGCTGTTTTGCGCCGTGCTTTCAACGATTGGATATTCTTTGGTCGTTAAAAAATTATCTTCGAAATATAACGTATTTACGATAGTAGTTTTCCAAAACGTGTTGGGCGCGCTCCTGTTTTTGCCGTTTACTTTTCCGGAGCACGAAGCGTTGTGCCGTTTTGCTTTTTCCTTCGAGAACCTGTATCCGTTAATTCTTTTGGCACTGTTGCCCTCCACGTTGTCGTTTATTTTTTATGTCAACTGCATACATCACATTGGGGTAGTTCGTGCCAATATGTTTTCTACGTTGATGCCGGTGGTGACGTTGCTTTTTTCGTCGATGTTGGGCCATGAATTGCTGACCGGGCGCAACGTTACAGGCGTACTTGTTGTCATAGCCGGCCTGTTGTTGACGCAGGTGAAGAAGAAAGGCTGAACATAGGAACGACGCATTGCCCACATGTAGAGACGTGGCATGCCGCGTCTCTACATGACAGGTATGCCGCGTCTTTACGGATTATTGTTCGTTAAAACAATCGGTTTCCCAGCTTGCGGGATTGTTCTCAATGTATTCGGCAATTCGGTTCATTTCATATTGGTTGCGAATAATACGGTCATCGAAACGTGGTTGCCACGCGAATTCAATGCCGTTTGCGTCGGCGAATTTTGTTACAGCGGATTTTATACCACCGATTGCGACAGACAACCAACCTTGTAAATTGGCTATTTTTTGCATTGTCTGTCGTGTCAATGCGGCCTGTATTGATGCACCATGTAGAGACGTGGCATGCCGCGTCTCTACAGGACAGGCATGCCGCGTCTTTACATTGCGGCGTTGATAGGGTATTTTATTACCGTCAATAAGAACAATCAGATGAAAATGATTAGGCATTACAACAAACAGCGGAATTTCAGCGTAGGGTTGATGTAGCGTAATGTTAATAATTTTGTCGGTCAAGAATTGCCCGATTGGGGATAATTGCATTATCGTATCGTTTTGAGGGGTGTTAATATGCACAATCTCACCAAGATAATGCACACGGTTTTTTGTACACACCGTAATAAAATACGCACCGCCACCGTAATCATGCCACACAGCCCGTGCAGAAGGTATTCTGTATTTGTTTTGAAATTTTTCGTCTGACATATGAGTGTAACCGTTGTTTTGTATTATGTATAAATGTGGCACATAACGACAATGCGATGCAAAATTACATTTTTTATTTGAAACAAAAAACCTTTCTGCGGAAATGTGGTACATTGCCCACTTGTAGAGACGTGGCATGCCGCGTCTCTACAAGACAGGTATGCCATCCGTTAGAAATAATTAACAATTCATCACGCATTATTCAAAATAATGCTTATCTTTGTTCCGATTTGACTAGTTCAGTCAAATTTCCCCTTTTATATCCAAGATTAAAAATCATCAAAAGTTTCGTTGTATCAGCACAGTATGCAAGGTTTGTATTGACGTCGTCACTGTTACAAAG
>JAITQQ010000055.1 GCA_031288855.1 Prevotellaceae bacterium | reverse complement strand
CCGAAACCAATACGCATAAAACTACAGATAGTTACGAACAAGCAAAAAGAAAGATAATATTTTAAATTACCAAAAAAAAACTTACCTTTGCACCTCAATTAAGTTTAACTTTTAAAACTCAACCACCATGGCAAAAGAAAAAGAAGCAGAAGCAGCCACCGCAAAAAAAACGCCTCAGGTAAGCCCTGAGAAACTGAAAGCCCTCCAAGCCACACTCGACAAAATCGACAAGGATTTTGGGAAAGGCACTGTTATGAAATTAGGCGACCGCCCCGTGTTTGAAGTGTCGGTGATTCCGTCGGGTTCTATCGCCCTCGACCACGCGCTGGGCATCGGCGGATTTCCGCGCGGACGGGTCGTGGAGATTTACGGTCCTGAGTCGAGCGGGAAAACCACGCTCGCCATTCACGCCATTGCCGAAGCGCAAAAAACAGGCGGCATTGCAGCGATTATCGACGCCGAACACGCGTTCGACACGACTTACGCCAAGAAGTTAGGCGTGAACGTGGATACGCTGCTCATCTCGCAACCCGACAACGGCGAACAAGCGCTCGAAATTGCCGACCACCTCATCCGCTCTGGCGCGGTGGACATCGTGGTGATTGACTCTGTGGCCGCCCTCACGCCAAAGGCCGAAATTGAAGGCGAAATGGGCGACTCGAAGATGGGGCTGCAAGCCCGCCTCATGAGTCAGGCGCTGCGCAAGCTCACGGCCAACATCAGCCGCACCAACACGTGTTGTGTTTTCATCAACCAGTTGCGTGAAAAAATCGGTATCATGTTCGGCAATCCCGAAACCACTACCGGCGGAAATGCGTTAAAGTTCTACGCCTCGGTGCGGCTCGACGTGCGCCGCGTTACCCAGCTGAAAGACGGCGAGGAAGCCACCGGCAACCGCACCCGCGTGAAAGTAGTGAAAAACAAAATGGCGCCGCCCTTCAAGAAGGCCGAGTTCGACATTGTGTTCGGCGAGGGCATCTCGAAAATCGGAGAGATTATCGACCTTGGCGTCGACTTCGAAATCATCAAGAAAAGCGGCTCGTGGTTCAGCTACGGCGACACGAAAATCGGGCAGGGACGCGATGCCGTGAAAGCGCTCCTGTTCGACAACCTCGAACTGTCCGAAGAAATTGAAGGCAAGATTCGCGAGAAGCTGAAAGACGTGCAGGATTAACGGCGCCGTGTGCGGCTATTGCTTCCGCACGGCGAGAAAATCAACCAGCCCCATAAGTTTGTGGCGCGCCTCGCTTTCGGGAAACGAAGCGAGGATTTTTTTTGCGTTGTCCACGTGTTGTTGCAGTACCGTGTGGGCGTATTCCATGCCGTGTTGCGCCTTCACGAAGGCGATAATTTTAGAGTAATGCCGCGTGCTCCGGGCAACGCTTTTCACCCATTTAAGTACTTTTGCGCGGGCGGGCTCGTCGGCCTGCGACAAGGCGTGCAGCAAGGGTAGTGTGAGTTTTTGTTCGCGCAGGTCGTTGCCGGTAGGTTTTCCCAGAAAGTTTGTTTTGTGATAGTCGAGAATATCGTCGCGGATTTGGAACGCGAGCCCCATTTGGTAGCCCGCGTCGTACATCTGCTGTACGGTTTCGGGCGGCGCGTCGGCGGTGATAGCGCCCGAGGCCATGCTCACGGCCAGCAGCGACGCCGTTTTTTTCCCGATGATGGTAAGGTAATCGGCTTCCGTAGCATTCAAGTGTTGCGCCTTCTCGAGTTGCAGCAGTTCGCCCTCGCTCAGGCTCACGAGGCAGCTCGAGAACCACGGCAGCAGCCGGAACTCCTCGTGCGCGATGACCATATAAAAGATGCGCGACAGCCAGTAGTCGCCCGTGAGCACCGAGGCGTTGGAGCGCCACATGGCTTTCACCGAGGGTGCGCCGCGCCGCTGGTCGGCGTTGTCGATCACGTCGTCGTGCAGCAGGGAGCAGGTGTGTACCATCTCCACCGCACTTGCTGCCAGATAGGTGCTTTCCGTGATTTTCCCCTGCATTTCGGCGGTGAGGAGCGTCAGCAGCGGGCGCAGTTGCTTGCCCGCGTGTTGCAGCAGGTAGTGGTTAATGGTGTTTAATAATACAATATCGCTGAGCAATGCCTCGCGGAAGAAGTCGGAAAACCCTTGCCAGTGGCTGCCCAGCGATTGTTTCAGTTGTTCGAGATTGGTCATCTACAGGAAATAGCCGATCGATATCCGGGTAATGCGATTTTTGAAAGACCCCACGACTTCTTCATTGACTCCTTTTATATCGGCAACCTTACCCAGTCCCCACACGTATTTGGCAGAAATTTGCAGTTTCCAGATGTCGATACCCAGGCCGAGTCCCAGGCCGCCATCCCAAGTGTTGAGGCTCTCCAAAGGTTTATTGCTGCCTACCAGATAGCTGAAATAAGGGCTTAGCTCTGCGTAGGGGCGTATTTTTCCTATGGAGATGCCCCATTGCAGGTTTACCGGGATTTCGATGTAGTTTAACGTTACATCTTTAGCACCTTTTGTGCTGAATAAGAGTTCAGGTTGCAGGGTTATCGGGAGAAGCGGAAAGCTCATTTTCATGGCCATCCCCAAGTGCCAGCCGGTACGCTTGGCATCCATGGTGTACTTATTACTTTCATCCGAATTTTTTGCGCTACTGAACGACATCTCACTGAAGTCAAGGCCGGCTTTCAGCCCCAGTTTAATTTGTGCGTCTGCATTGATAGCTACTACCAATGCTGCTAATAAAATAATAATTTTTTTCATAATCGTAAAAATATTGCGGGTTTATAAAATAGCGTTTAATTTCGCCACGATGGTTGCCTTCGTATTTCCGCCCACCAGCTTGTCGACCATTTCGCCGTTTTTGAAAAACAGCAGCGTGGGGATATTCCGGATGCCGAAGCGCAGAGCGATGTCGTTATTGCTGTCGATATCGCACTTGGCCACTACGGCTTTGCCGTCGTATTCCGTGCTCAGTTCGTCAATAATGGGTGCGATAGCCCGGCAGGGGCCGCACCAGGTCGCCCAAAAGTCAACCACTACCGGTTTTCCGGATTTCACAATTTCATCAAAGTTTGATTCTGTTAATGCAATAGCCATAATTATATTACGTTTTAAAATTAAAAAATTTCCACCTCAAAGGTAAAAAAAATTCTTTATATAATTAAACCTTTCCCTTTTTTTGGTGTCTTATAGTTGAATCAATTTTCATAGGTTTAAGGTTTGGTTAGTGACGGCCGGCGATTCCAAAATTGCCGGCTGTCCGTTTTTTATACAGGTCGGCATGCCATATTACGCCATATTACAGGTGGATATGGCGGGTAGCGCGTATCCTGCGGATACTTGACGCAGCATAGATGATGTCCAGCACCTCAATTCGTCTGTTTGTAATCCGGTAAATAATCAGAT
>JAITQQ010000014.1 GCA_031288855.1 Prevotellaceae bacterium | reverse complement strand
ATTTGCATAACCCCATGCAAGTTCCCCACGCTTTGCTCGGGACAGGCTCCGGCGCAGCTTGGGGTGGGAAGGATGTGCGAAGGGAAACCCGCGCGGCGCACCAACAGGGCACGCGGCAATGCCGCCGTTCCGCGCGGAATGAAATACCGTAGGGGCAGACCTGCGTGTCTGCCCCCTAACAATGCGCGGCGGGGCGTGGTGTGCCGTCAGGGATGCATCCCTACAGGATGTAAGGCCGCAGGCCTCGCCATCAATCAGCGTAGGGCAACGCCCTACGTTTCGGGGTGGGCACGTGCGGGGGCAAACCCGCGCGGCGCACCAACAGGGCAAGCGGCAACACCGTCGTTCCGCGCGGAACGAAATACCGTAGGGGTAGCCGTCAGGGATGCATCCCTACAGGATGCAACATTAATGGGTATATCCCGGTTTCTACCAAGCGGCACATTCCTACGGAATGTAAGGCCGCAGGCCTCGCCATCAATCAGCGTAGGGCAACGCCCTACGTTTCGGGGTTGGCGCGTGCGGGGGCAAACCCGCGCGGCGCACCAACGGAACATGGGGGCAATGTTTTTTGTCGAAAATTTTGCGGAATAAAAAATTTTTTTGCACCTTTGTAAAATACTACCGCCACTGTATTATCCACCACGTGAACCGGTAATAAAACAAAACAAGTATGAGGCTGCTATTTTTTCTTTTCCTATGCCTGCCCTGCGTGGCGGCGGCGCAGTTTTCCGATGATTTCGAAACCGGAAAGTTAGACGATTGGGTGCAAGCGCCGGAAGGCCGATGGGGCGCCTCAACCGTGAGTGCGCTATCGGGAAATTATGCGTTAAAGCACGTGTTTAACAATACGGCGGCGGCTACCGACGCGGCGTACCGCTCGCTTGGCGGGCTTCAGGTGAATAAGGGAAACACCACGTGGCGCTTTCTGTTGCGGCACGGCTACGACCCAAGCGCGTCGAACAGATGGGCGGTATTTTTGTTTTCAAACCAAGCCGGCAGCGAATGGAAATCGGGCGGCGTTTACGAAGGCTACGCGCTTGGCGTGAACATGGCGACGCCCACAAATAGCGACACCTTGACCTTATATGCCGTGCGAAACCACAGCTTCACCGTTATCCGGAAAACAACGGTCAATTGGCAAAACGACATTACCACCACCGGTACCGGCGCCATAGAAGTAGCCAGAACAGGCGATGGCGAATGGTCGATAAAAGTGGCGACAACCGGAAATTTTGAAGACTTGCAACCGGTGGCACAGCCTGCGAAACACGACAATTACAACGAAGCGAACTATTTCGGCATCGCCTACCAATACACCTCTGCCGCCGACATGCTTTTATGGATGGATGATATTTCCGTATCGTTTGAGCGGGTTACCCTGCCCACAAAAATCAGTGCGGCGGCGCAACAGGGACAGCGCCACATTCATGTTTCCTTCACGCAGCATTTGGAGGCGGCTACCGTTGGCGAAATCACCAATTATACATTAACCGGCGCTTCCTTCACCCTCGCGCCTGCGCAGGTGGAGGCCGTGAACGACAAGGAACTCCTGTTGGCGTTTGAAAACCCGCTGCCGCGCGGCCCCGCTACTTTGCGCGTAGAAAAATTGCGGGATGAAAACAATAATGAAGTAACCGGCGAAACGGACATCACCATTTTTTACCTGCTTTACGGCGATGTGGCGATTAACGAAATTATGGCAGCGCCCGCGCCGGCAGTGGGCTTGCCGGAAGTGAGCTACATCGAATTATACAACCGCCTCGAATTTCCTGTGCCGCTCAACGGCTGGAAAATGGCGTACAATGCCACTGTGGGAAACATCGGCGCTGCCACTGTCTCGCCCCATGGGTATTTGATTTTGTGTACTTCGGCAGCGGTAGAAGACATGCGTGCGTATGGCAACGCCACGAACGTGAGCTACATGTCGAGCCTTACCAAATCGGGAAAAACATTGCAGTTGCGGAACAACGAGGGACAATTGCTTTCGCGCGTAACCTATTCCGACCAGTGGCTTCCCGAAACCAAACGCGCCGGCGGCTGGAGCTTGGAAAAAATAGATGCGAACAACCTTTCGGAAAGTGCCGCCAACTGGACCGCAAGCACCGACGCGCGGGGCGGCACGCCCGGCATGCCGAACGCTGTGCAGGCGCACAATCCCGACACGGAAGCGCCGTTTATAACCACCTTGCAAATGCCCGATGACAACACGCTGCTCCTTACGTTCAACGAACTGTTTGACACAACCAAGGCGACGGATGTGCGCAGCTATATCGTGAATGGCGGCGCCGGACGCCCGCAACACGTGTGGACAAGTGCAGATAATCCGCAACAAATTACACTGCGGTTTGCTTCGCCGTTTGTGCAGGGCGTTGTTTACGAGCTTACGGTTTCCGCGCCTTTTTGCGATTTGGCAGGAAACGCTCCCGCCGAAACGCCGTATGCTTTCGGCCGTTTGTTTACACCGCTTGCCGGCGATGTGGTCCTCAACGAAGTGCTGTTTAACCCGCCGGTCAACGGCGTGGATTTTGTCGAAATTTACAACCGTTCCGACAATATTTTTGATTTGCAGCAACTGAAACTCGCCCACCGCGACAAGGATAACAAGGTGGCGGCTATTCAAAGCGTTTCCCATCCTCATTACCTGCACCCTCGCGAATACGCAGTTTTCACTACTGATTTGGAGGCGGTGCGGCAATTCTATTCCGTGCCCTTTCCCGAAAAGGTAGCGGTGTTGAAAGTCCTGCCGTCGTACCCCGATGCGGAAGGTTGCGTAACGCTGCTCAACGAAAATGATGACGTGATTGACGAATTTTTGTATTCCGAAAAAATGCACAGCGGGTTTATCGACAACCCCGAAGGGATTTCGCTGGAACGTGTGAATCCGGCGGTGAAAACGGCCGAACGTGCCAACTGGCAGTCGGCGGCGCAGGATGCGGGTTTTGCCACACCCACGTTCCGCAATTCGCAGTTTAACGACAGCGCCGGCGACCGTGTGCAGGCGTTTTCGTTGCGCCACGCCACCTTTTCACCCGATGGCGACGGCTATCAGGATGTGTTGTACATTGACTACAACTTGCCGTCAGACGGCTATGAGGCGTCCCTCACGGTTTACAACGTGCAGGGGCTGGTGGTGCGGTCGTTGGGGAAAAATGTGTGGTTGGGCGCGTCGGGCTCGCTCTCTTGGGACGGCACGCGCGACAACGGACAGCGGGCGCTGTCGGGTTTGTTCATCGTGTTTGTTCAGTGTTACGACGTGCGTGGAAATGTGAGCGTGTATAAACTGCCGTGCGCCGTGGCGTTGCGGTAAGCCGGAAAATCTAAATTAATTTTGATAAATGTAATAAACATATTACCTTTGTAGATGGAAGTAGAAAATACTGAATACATTAAAATTATGATACAGCTAAATCCTGAAAAATTGGCAAAACTAAAACGGGCTGATGAATGGTTTGATGAACGATATGGAAAATCCGGCACACAACCAAGAACGGACTTTGAAAACAAAGCCCTTGCATGGTACTACGGCGAAATTTTGCGAAATAAACGGAAAGAACTAAAGATTACACAAAAACAACTTGCTGAAAAAATAGGCAAAAAACGAGAATACATTGCTTTATTAGAGAAAGGTGAAACCGATATGCAGCTATCTACTTTTTTTAGCATATCACAGGCGTTGGGGCTGGATTTTGTACTTGTGTAATACAAGCCTTGCGGTAATTTACCATTTACTTCACCCGGCCGGGGTTTTTCCCGACAAATGCAGCCCAACTCTTAAAACCGCCTGTTGCAGCAGGCCGGTTCGATTGGAAAAAGTGGCACATGGCGGC
>JAITQQ010000168.1 GCA_031288855.1 Prevotellaceae bacterium | reverse complement strand
ATGTATCTTTCAATGTCCTGCTCCTGCCGCAACAGGCTATCTTTTACGCTTTCGGCCGTACACGACGACAGCGCTACCAGGCAACATAATATGTAACGTAATTTCAAATGCATTAACTTACTTGTAACAATTCCACTTCAAAAAGCAATATGGCGCGTGCAGGTATTTTATCGCGGTCGCCCGGCAAGCCGTAGGCCAAATGCGGCGGAAAAATAAACCGCGCTTCAGCCCCTTCTTTCAAACGCAGCAACGCCTTATGCAGCCCCATAATTTCGTCTGTTCGGCCTATTGTAAATTTATGCTGCTGCCGTGCATAACAAAGCGTGCCGTCGAGCAGTCGTATGGTGCAACAGCACTCCACCCGCGAGCCTTCCTTCACTTCATGGCCTTTTCCGCCTTTCAATATCATGGCGTAATAGCCGTCGGGATAATGCTGCATCGCCCATCCCTTGCGGCGGACAAACGCCTCCATAATATCCCGGTCTTTCTCCGTCAGTTGTTTGTTCACCTCTTCCAAAGCCGCCACCTCAGGCGCAGGCAGGGCAGGCATTACCTCCTTGCGCGGCTCATTATGCGTACAAGCCAACCAGAACGGCAAAACCATCCATATCAAATTATATCGAAGCCGATATTTCATCTTTGTAGTATTCCAATTGCTTTACATATTCCGCTATGGCCTTGTCAAGCGAAGTTTCCATACGCCCTCCCGCCGCATTTTTATGCCCGCCTCCCGAAAAGTGCCGGCGTGCAAAATCGTTGACGGAAAAAGCGCCGCGCGAGCGGAACGAAAACCGGATAGTGCCATCCATCTGTTCCGAAATGTAGGCCGATATATTCACGCCCCTTATGTTCAGCGGGTAGTTCACGAACCCTTCCGTATCGCCCGGCTGAAACGAAAAATTATTCAACTCGCTTTGCGAAACCGAAATGTAGGCTGCGTGATATTCGGGCATCACCACCATTTTTTCACTGAGGGCAAAGCCCAACAACTTCATCCTGTTTATCGAAAAATTATCAAACACCTGCGAGGTGACTTTGTCCTTATCCACGCCCATTTTCAAGAGTTCCGCAACGACTTTAAATGTTTCGGGATTCGAACTGTTGTCGCGAAACATGTTGGTGTCGGTCATCATGCCGGCCATAATGGCATCGGCGGCAGGGCGCGGTATGTCGCCCGGAAGAATATCTTTTGCCAGGCGGAATATCAATTCGGAAGTAGAACTCACTTTCACATCACTGATAATAAGCAAAAATTCTTCTTTCTTCGGGTCAATATGATGGTCAATCAGCACACGCGGAATAGCGGTCGATTCAATAAATTCCCCCAAGTCCTCGAGGCGTGATAACGAATTAAAATCAAGACATATAAGTACATCCGATGTGGCAATAACTTCTTTCACCACTTTGCGGCGTTCTCTAAAAACCAACACGTTGTCGGCGCCTTCCATCCATTTTAAAAATTCGGGGAAGCGGTTGGGCGAAACTATTACTACCTCAAGCTCCGGCATCAGCACGCGCAAGCAATGGTATAACGCTATACTTGCGCCCATAGCGTCGCCATCGGGGTTCACATGCATAATCAGCGAAACCTTTTTAGACCTTCTCAACATGTCACAGAACACAGCAATCAGACCGGAATCAATATAGCGACTTATCATAATAACACATTTATGACCTGCAAAGATACAAATCTTCTTCGAGAAGACGGCCATTTTTACGAGATTTTTAAAATATTTTCCACAAAATGTTATTCTTTCAACAAAAATTTGTAATTTTGCACGCAAGATTGTGTGTTATCCGAACTTATTTAAATCATTAAATCAGCATGAAAAATTTGCTTATATTTGTTGTAATGCCCGCTTTGATAGTTATTTTGGTTTATTTTCTCGTCAGTGGGATTGCGGAGCCTGTTCGTTTTGAGCAAGCGCGGGAATATCGTTACGGAAAAATCGTAGAACGGCTGAAAGATATCCGGGATGTAGAAGTGGCCTACAAGTCGCGCTACGGCAAGTTCACCGGAAGTTTCGATTCGTTGATTAATTTCTACAACAAGGGCGACATAAAGATTTTAAGGCAAACCGGCTCAATGGACGACTCGTTAGCCGTAGCGCAGAAATTGATAAAGCGCGACACGGTTACTGTTCCTGTGCGGAATAACATTAAGCTGCGTTCCATAAACGGAATTTTTGCCGATTCCCTGCGCTATGTGCCGGTAGTGGGCGGCGAATTTGAATTACGGGCCGTAATGAAAAAAGTTTCGGGCCTTAATGTTCCCCTGTTTGAGGCGCGGGTTTCCAATGATGTAATTTTAGAAGGGTTAAACCGCCAATTGGTGGTGAACATTAATCACGACATCGAAGAAATCAACAAAAACCTGTCGAATGTGCAACGGTATTCGGGGTTGAAAGTAGGAAGTATTGACCAACCGAACAACAATGCCGGAAACTGGGAGTAAAATGCAGCCATGCCGAAATTCGTAAGTCATTTTTTTACGCCCGGACAATCGGAGCAGTGTAACTTATCCATTCAAGCCGATTTGAATGGATTTTATTTTTA
>JAITQQ010000093.1 GCA_031288855.1 Prevotellaceae bacterium | reverse complement strand
TCGGCAATGGCCTGGTGATACGACAGGCGCGATTGCGTCAACGCCAGTGCAGCGCTTTGCAGTTCAAGCATTGTTCCTGCGCCGGTTTCGTATCGTTTGGCGGATATGTTGTATCCTTTTTCCGACAGCGTAACGCCTTTTTTCGCTGCATTCATTTGCTTTACCGCCTTATCCATATTGTCGAGCGCCGTGTGCGCCTGTACGCTCAACGAGCTTTCCAGATGGTCGCGCTGCAACGCGAGCTCTCTTCGCTGCAAGTTGATTTGCTTTGCTTTTATAAGGTTTGACGAGCCGTTAAAAATAGGCACGTTCAACTGTAATCCGATAATTACCCCCTGCCCAAACCATTCGGTGCTTGAAGGCACAGCTATCGGCATTCCGCCGAAATTCATGGTCACTTCGCGGTTGCCTGTGCCACTGTAATTGTAGTTGCCGAATGCGGAGAGCGTGGGCATCCATTGTGTATATTGTATTTGCAGCGATTTGCGCAGTATTTGTTGTTGAATTTCCAATTGCCGCAGGTCGGTGTTATTGAGAAGCGCAATATCGCGTGTGCCTGTTGTGGCAACGCCTGTTTCAAAATCGGCGAGGTTGCCTTCCACAGCAAGGGGCACAGCCCTGTCCACGCCCATCAATACTTTTAAATACAGCTTGGCTTGCGTTATCCCGGTTTCTGTCTGCAAGAGCGTTGGCAGCAGATTGTTCATTTGCACTTCGGCAGAAATGTAATCGTATTCTGCCGCCATGCCCAGCTCAAACCGTTTTTTTGCTTCTTCATAATTCCGCCGCGCCACGTTGTAGCCGTCTTGCAAGGATTTGTACGCATCCTGCGCCAACAGGATATTGTAGTAGGCTTTCGTTACATCATTGCGTAGCGTGGTTTTCGAGGCATACGCTTTTTCGGCAGCCATTTGCATATCCAACGTGGTCATTTGAATCGACCGCCACAATGCCGGCGCAAACAGCGGCAACGACAGCGATACGCCTAATGATGCGTTAAAATCCGTGGGGGAATCCATCACTTGCCCCATCATGCTCATGGAGGCCGGCACCACGTATTTGCTGTATTGCACCGTGCCGTTTACCGACGGCAGCAACCCCAACCACGCATTTGTCTTTGAATAATCGATGCGTTTAATTTCAAGATTGGCGATTAAAATTGTGGGGTTATCGCTGAGGGCAATTTCCAACGCCTGTTGCAAATTGACATGCAAGGTGTCCTTTGCTTGCGGGGCTTGTCCCCATGCGATGCAGGGCAGGCATACAAGGCTTAGTAACCATCCGGATATTATTAATCTTTTCATTTTCATTTTTTATTTTTCAGTTCGTCTAATATTTTTAATCCTTTTTCGGTGCAGATGCCGCGGGTAAAAGTGTACATAAAGATAGGCATGAGCACGTGTTTCTCGTATCCGTATTTTGAAAATGTGTCGCTGTCTATCAGAAATAGTTGCATTTCCTGTAGGAGGACAGTGGTAATTTTGATGTCGATATCTTTTCTGAAGACCTTGTCCTCTTGCCCTTTTTTCAAGAGTTTCTCGGTGTTTTCAAAATTCGCTTTTTTGTAAGTGGTGACCGTTGATTTGTACACATCGGGAAAATATTTTTGTATTTCGCGTAGAAAATTAAATTTTGCCTCTCCCATAATATGCGACTCGCATTGCATAGTCTTAAATATAGTGTCGATGATATTGTCCGAACTTTTTAATACTACATTTGTTTTGTCTTGCATGCGCTGAAAAAAATATTCCACACATTGTAACAGCAAGGCCCTCTTATCCGAAAAGTTTTCGTAGATTGTCCGCTTCGAAATACCCATGGAACTTGCAATCTCATCCATTGTGATGGCCTTGCATCCCTGTTTGGCGAATAACATGGCCGCTTCCTGAATAATACGTTCTTTAATGTTGTTCATATATTTTATCCAATATGATGTGCAAATGTAGTGAGAAAACTCTGAAAACAAAAAAAGTTTTCATATTTTAACAATTATTTAATATTGGATATTTGTTTTTGGCTAAATATTTGTAACTTTACAAGATATTAATATAAATATAAGTATAATGAAAAAAATGTTTCTCTTTTTGGTTCCAATGTGCTTACTTTTAGCGTGTGGGCCGCAAGTAAATTACACCATCAACGGAACGGTGCAAGATGTTAAAGACGGATCAACGGTTGTTTTGGCGCGTTTCGCCAATTTCAATCTTACCCCGGTAGATAGTGTTACCCTTCAAAACGGCGTTTTTAAATTTCAGGGAAATGTAAAACCCGGCGCGTATGTGTTGCAGGTCGACACTGTGCGTTCTTCCTTTATGTTTTATATTGCGGGAGAAGGCGAAGAAATGGATGTGGCGCTGGATGTGAACAATATGCTGAATAGCAGCATTACGGGCAGTGCGATGAACGAACAATATGCCGCTTATTCGAAAAGCAAGGATTCGCTCGACAGCGCCTTGGAAGAACTGATTGGCGCTTATGTTAAGCAGGAAGAAACATTGACTAATGATAAAAGTTTAAAACCTGCGGAAAAGAAAAAATTATTAGACGAAGCGGAAAAAGAAGTGGATGCCGTGTATGAAGTGTTGGATGCAAAGAAGCGCGAATTGACTAAGAATTTTGTACTGGCCAATGCGAATAATATTGCGGGGCAGCAAACATTTCTTCTGACGCCTTATGTGTTTGATATTGATGAATTGAGTGCACTGGTGGCCAACATAGGGGATCAGGAAAGCGAAACGGCGAAAGCGATACGCAATCGTTTGACGAATTCGCAAAATGTGAAAACGGGCAACCCTTTCGTGGATGTGGAGTTGAACGGCGTGAATGATGAGCCAATAAAATTATCGTCGATTGTGGGCAAGGGAACTTATGTGTTGCTTGATTTCTGGGCTTCGTGGTGCGGCCCGTGCCGCCGCGAAAATCCGAATGTGGTGGCGCTGTACAAGCAATATCACGATAAAGGGTTTGATGTTGTGGGCCTCTCTCGCGACAGGGATAAAGATGCATGGCTTAAAGCCGTTGCCGATGACGGTTTGAGTTGGACACACCTGTGGGACAAAGATGGCGCGGCTTCCAAGTTGTATGTGGTTGATTTCATCCCTACTACTTTCCTGCTCGACAAAGAAGGGCAAATCATAGCACGCGATTTGCGCGGCGATGCGTTGCGCGATAAGCTGAAAGAACTGTTTGGTGAATGATTCCCTGATAGTTTTTACAGGTGTTCTGAAGAACGCATTTCTCATCACCGGGCTGGTGATGGTGATGATGTTGCTGATTGAATACTTTAATGTATATTCGCATGGGCGAACGATCCAAAAGATAGAGCGGTCGCGTTTCGGGCAGGTGTTGCTGGGTGCATTGTTGGGGCTTATCCCGGGGTGTATTGGCGGGTTTGCATTGGTTTCATTATTTACACATCGCATAGTGAGTTTCGGCGCGTTGGTGGCAATGATGATTGCCGCCACCGGCGACGAGGCGTTTGTGCTGTTTGCCGTCATTCCGAAAACCGCGCTGCTGCTGAATGTCATTTTATTTGCGATGGCATTGGTGGTAGGGTTAATTGTGAACCGTGTAGTAAAACGCTTTCCGGCGCCTTTTTCACAACGGCATTTTGCTATTCATGCACACAAGGAGGAGGCGCACAATGACGCTTCTTTCTTTACAAGATTAAATTATAATTTGCGGCACCTGACCTTTCAAAGGGCGTTGCTGCTCTTTGGGTTGCTCGTGTTTATGCTGAGCATGGCGTTCGGCTTGTTTGAACATGATCATGTACATGTTGAAGGCGTAGATCACCACCATCACGATGGGTTTTTATTTTCGGAACGTTGGCTTAACCTGCTGTTTGTGGGGTTGAGCGTAGTGGTGTTCGTGCTCATTGCTGCGGCCAATGAGCATTTTCTGGAAGCGCACTTGTGGAAACACCTTATCCGGAAACATTTCTTAAAGATTTTTGTGTGGACATTCGGCGCCCTGTTGCTTATCCAGTATGGTTTGCAGTATTTTGACGTGCGCCATTGGATTAGTGAAAACCCCATGCCCATATTGTTTGCTGCGGTGCTCATCGGTATTATTCCCGAGTCGGGGCCGCATATTGTGTTCATCACACTTTTTGCTTCGGGGCATATTCCGTTCAGTATTTTGCTTGCCAATTCGGTGGTGCAGGACGGGCACACGGCTTTGCCGCTGCTGGCCGAGAGCAAGCGCGGCTTCCTGTGGTCTAAGTTGGTTAATGTGGCGGTAGGCCTTATTGCAGGGCTTACCGGCTATATGTGCGGGTTTTAGGGGTGTAGCCGCAGGCATAAAAGAAATTATAACACATTTTAACGTTTTTATATTTGGAGTTTTAAAAATTGTGCTTATATTTGCCCCCGAAAAGGTTATTCGTTCTTTTTAAATACTTGTGCTGGCGCTCGCTTTTAGTACTCTAATTTAAGAAACTAGCAAATTTTTTGAATGGTATAACGGAGGAATGGAGTTAGCGCCCACGCGTTTCTTTTTTCAATCCAACAATAATATTTTAGAAAGACAAGTGTGGGCCTAATTTATTTGTTATACCTGGTTTTGCTAGACCTCTTAAAAAAATAAATTGTTCTACAGGCTCGCGCTACCTTATTGAGTTAAGAGCTTCATTAATTATGAATGATGAGTTATGAATTATGAATTTTCTTAATCTCTTAACTACTTTTTTTGTGTGTTGCAATGTTTTTTTGTGATGTGGAGTTTTATTGTATATATGAAATTAATGATTAATTGTTAGTGATTAATGGTTAATAAAAACAGAACATAGATGTTCGGTAGACAAATAATAATGTGCCAATGAAAAAACTTTTAACT
>JAITQQ010000067.1 GCA_031288855.1 Prevotellaceae bacterium | reverse complement strand
TCTTTGATGCGGCCGGTGATTTTCACGTATCCATCTTCGTCCATGGTGGCCACGTCGCCGGAGTGCAGCCACCGCTGCTGGTCGATAATGCCGGCGGTGTCCTGCGGATTGTCCCAGTAGCCTGTCATCACCGAATAGCCGCGCGTGCAAAATTCGCCGGGCACGCCGCGGGGCACAATGTTCCCTTTCTCGTCCACGATTTTTATTTCCACGTGCGGATGCACGGTGCCCACAGTGCTCACGCGCCGTTCAATGTCGTCGTCGGCCATGCTTTGCGTGGACACGGGCGATGTTTCGGTCATCCCGTAGCACACGGTGATTTGCGTCATGTTCATCTTCGACTGTACTTGCCGCATGGTGTCGATGGGGCAGGGAGAGCCGGCCATGATGCCTGTGCGCAGGCTTGAGAAATCGTATTGGTCGAAATTGGGATGTTCCAGTTGGGCAATGTACATGGTGGGAACGCCCAGCAGCGAAGTGCATTTTTCGTTCGACACGGTTTTCATCACCGCTTCGGCTTCAAACGATTCACCCACGATGACCATGCAGGCGCCGTGCGTGGTGCAGGCCATGTTGCCCAACACCATGCCGAAGCAATGGTAAAAAGGCACAGGGATACATACCCGTTCTTTTTCAGTGTAAAGCATCCGTTCACCGATGAAAAAACCGTTGTTCAGAATATTGTGGTGCGACAGGGTAGCGCCTTTGGGATAGCCGGTAGTGCCCGACGTGTATTGGATATTCACGGGGTCGTCGAACTGAAGCGAATTTTCGCGTTCGGCCAGTGCCTCGTCGCTGATTTTTGCGCTCGCTTGCAGGAGTTTGTTCCATTCCCGCTCTATGATGATGGTGCGCTTCGGATAGCGGCAAAACGGGCGTACCTGATTGAGCAAGTCAATGTAATCGGTTTGGCGGAAATGGGAGGCCGCAATCAATAAATCGATTTTTGATTGTTCGAGGGCGTACCGCAGCCCGGTTATTTTGTAGGCGGGGTTGATATTCACCATAATAGCGCCTATGCGGGCTGTGGCATATTGCACCAGTACCCACTCGTAACGGTTGGCCGCCCAGATGCCTACGCGGTCGCCGCGCTTGACGCCGTAGGCCATAAGCCCTTTTGCTAATTCGGTGATTTGCACCCAAAACTCCTTGTACGTGGCGCGGTAGTTTTGTTCAATCACAACCAATGCTTCGCGGTCGCCGTATTTTTCAACGATTTGTCGTAAATTTTCACCTATGGTTTCTCCTTTTAAAGGAATGTCACAGGTACCATGACTGTAAGATAAATGTTGCATAAGTTTTAAAATTAAAGTGCGCAAAGTAGCGGTTTTTTTTAGAAACTGACAAAGATTAGGCGCAACAAGGGATAAAGTCGTGCCGAATAGGGATAATTCGGCTTATTTAGGGGTGAAAACCCTCTATTAGGGGCGAAATACCCCAATGGTGTGCCGGCAGGGCAATGGGTTTTGAGAAATTAGGTAAAATATTTATAATGAGAATATTGTGTGGCTCTTAACGTAATTCCAATGTATCAATTACGACTTTCCCGATTTTTTCATTAAGCTGGTTTATAATGTCTTGTCGCATCATGAAAAGCTGAGCGCGCACTATCGACGAATTGAGGTACACAAAAAGCGTACGTCCCTCCATATATTTTTTGCGGGTATTTTTCGCTACGGTTACCCCCAGCATCTCGTCCCACAAGGCATAAATCCGGGCATGCAACAATCCCTCTTCAAACCCTTCTTCTTTAATAAACTGAAGAAGCAATTCCTTTAAGGTATGGGTATTTTGCCTTGACACAATCATCATTCTTTATTTGAACGTTCCTCCTTCGGCCGTGAATGTGGCGTAATTACCGGTTAATTCCTGTACGATGCTGTTGAGGCGCACCTTATTGCTGTCGGTGAAGAAAATTTGTCCGAACGACTCGTGGGCTACGAGCGAAACCAGTTCGTGGATGCGGCCGGCGTCGAGTTTATCAAAAATATCGTCTAACAACAGCATTGGGTGGAAGCCCTTTTGCCGGTACAGCAAATCGAACTGGGCGAGTTTGAGCGCCAGAAGGTACGTTTTTTGTTGTCCTTGCGAGCCGGTGCGCCGCAACGGGTAACCGTCGAGGTGCATGATCAGGTCGTCGCGATGGATACCTGTGGAAGTGTGTTGCAATATTTTATCACGCTCAAAATGCTGTTGCAGCAGGGTTGTTAGCGTCTCCTTGTCAAGGTCTGACCGGTAGCCGAGCGACACTTCTTCCTTGTCTTTGGAAAGTTTGGTGTAAATTTTCTGAAAATGTGGTTGAAGCTCTTCAATCAGTTGTTTGCGCCGTGCATAAATCAATTGCCCGTGTTGCCCCAACTGTTCGTTGAGCGTGAGCAGCACATCCATGGCGCCGGCGTTCAGCGGTGTTTTGAGCAGCTTATTGCGTTGCAGCAGCACATGATTGTAGCGCAGCAGGGTATTCAGGTATTCCTTGTCGAATTGCGACAACAAGCCGTTCAGGTATTTGCGCCGTTCTTCGCCCGATTCGTTAATCAGCGCCTGGTCGGCCGGCGAAATCATCACCAGCGGGAAAAGCCCGATGTGGCCGGCCAGTCGCTGATAGACCTTATTATTATGCTTTATCACTTTTCCTTCGTCGCGCACCACGCTGCAAGAAACTTGTGCAGCGGTTTCTTCGTGTTGAAAACAGCCCCGCAGCAAGAAAAACGGTTGGCCGTGCCGGATGGCCGAAAGATCGCTTCCGCCGAAATAGCTTTTGGTCATTGACAGATAGTAAATAGCGTCGAGCAAGTTGGTTTTTCCTTCGCCGTTGTTTCCTATAATGCAGTTAATGTGAGGGGAAAAACAAAGGGTAGCCGCCGCAATATTTTTAAAATCCGTGATTGAAATTTGTTCCAAATACATGTTACAAAGATAGTATTTTAACATATAGGTTTTACGAAATTTTTTCTTATTTCATAAAAAAGTAATATATTTGCACTTCAAATAGAAATTAACTTTATCTTACGATCTATGGCAAGTCACGATCAACAAAAAGATGTTGAAGAAAAGGTAGGAACGGTCTTGAGCAGCACCGAGCAGTTTTTGGCAAAATATAAAAACCATCTTATTACCGGTGTGGTTGCTATATTGCTTGTATTGGCGATGTATTTCGGGTACAAACAACTTTATTTGCAACCTTTGCAGGAAGAAGCGCAAGGGCAAATGTATGTCGCCGAACAATATTTCCGCATGGATTCTCTGACGCTCGCTTTGCATGGCGACGGCAATAACCTTGGGTTTCTTCAAATCATTGAAGAATACGGCGACAAAGCCGGCGATGTGGTTTATTTTTATGCCGGCCTCTGCCAGTACCATTTAGGCGATTATGAAGGCGCTATCGGCAACCTGAAAAATTTTGAGGTGGGGGATGAAATCCTTACGGCGCGGGCAATGTGTTGCATCGGCGATGCTTACGTGGCGCTTGAAAATTATCCTACCGCTATTGAATATTTCCTGAAGGCGGCGAATTACCGCGACAACGCTTATTCGGCAAGGTATTTGCTGCGGGCGGGCTTGGTGTACGAAACATTAGGCAAGTCTGATGAGGCTATGGAAATATACCAGCGCATCAAAAATCGTTACGGGCAAACGACCGAAGGCCGCGAAGTGGACAAGTACATAGGCCGCATCAATTCAACGTTATAAAGCACATGGGACGCGCATTCGAGTTTCGTAAAGAGCGAAAGTTTAAGCGTTGGGGCAACATGTCGCGCGTGTTTACCCGCTTGGGAAAAGAATTGACCATGGCGGCTAAAACCGGCGGCTCCGACCCTGCGAATAATCCCCGCTTGCGGGCGATTATCCAAACCGCGAGGGCCGAAAATATGCCCAAAGACAATATCGAGCGGGCAATCAAGCGGGCGGTGGAAAAAGACCAAAGCGACTATAAGGAAGTGGTGTATGAGGGCTATGGCCCGCACGGCATCGCGTTCCTGGTTGAAACAGCTACCGATAATCCTACCCGCACGGTGGCCAACATACGCAGTTATTTTAATAAACATGGCGGCTCGCTGGGCACCTCGGGCAGCGTGGAATTTATGTTCGACCGCAAATGTGTGTTCAAGGTAAAAGCAAAGGAAGGCCTGAGCCTCGACGACTTGGAACTGGAGTTGATTGATTTTGGCGGCGAAGAAGTGTTTGCCGAAGGCGAGGAAATCATGATTTATGGCGCGTTTGAATCCTACGGCGCTATACAAAAATACATCGAAGAACACGGGCTCGAATTGGTGAGCGGCGGTTTTGAGCGCATTCCCACAGTGGAATTGAAAGCATTGGACGCCGGCCAAAAAGCCGAGATGGAAAAGCTAATCGAGAAATTCGAGGAAGACGATGATGTGCAGAATGTATATCATACGATGAAGTAAGATCTGAAAGGCTTAACGCAGGGTTATAAAATATGCATCGCCAAAACTTTTGACGAAAAGAAATCATCTAACATTGCTGTTTCCGCTGCAAGGCGTATAATTCGTCACGGAAGGCTGCGGCTTCGGCAAACTCCAATTTCTTGGCCGCCGCTTCCATGCGTTGACGGGCGACCTCAATGGCTTTTTCCAACTGGGCGGTGTCCATGTGGCCCACTACCGGGTC
>JAITQQ010000051.1 GCA_031288855.1 Prevotellaceae bacterium | reverse complement strand
GCTTCCGCTTCATTATCGAACTGCGCCAACAGGATATGGAACGCTTGATAACGCCGTGTCTTTCCCTCATTGGAAACAGGTTGCGGCACGGGTTGCGGCCGCACAACCTTAGTTGCAGGCTCGGGCTCCGGAGCGGGCTCAACCGCTACATCCGGAACGGTTGCAGTAGCCGGCGGCGGCGTTGCCGGAATCACCGTATCTGTCGTTTGGCCGTTGAGATAAGCCAACTCTTCGGATGTATAATAGGATTTTTCAAAAAAATCAATAACCGGCCGGCGGAAAATATAACCACCCACCACCAGCAACAATAAAATAAGCAACACCCAACATACCGTGTTGCAGCGGTTTCTCGCAGGGGACTCTACTACCGGAGCCGGAGGCCTGGGAGGAGTGTAAGGCAATACCGGCGGCCTTGTTACAGGATTCAGAGGCATCGGCGGCTCGAGATTTACCGGTGTCATTTCCAACTCCAGCAAGCCAAACGAATCAGAATCCACACCAACCGTTTCAGATGGCGTGAAGCGCCACTCCCCGTCGGCAGTCATGCGCAGAATGCCCAATTCGGGAAATTCTACCCGCCGCCCTGCGGAAAGCTGTTCGGTCAATTTTTGTGAGAATGCAGCAATTTGTTTTTGAGCGCCTTCCGGCGTATATCCTTGGTCTTTCGCCAAAGCCTGTTCCAGCAAACCGTCGTTCCACGTTTCGGCTGCCGAAAAAGTAATACACTTTGACGGCGGAAGCATTGCTCTGCCGCCCTTGATAAAGCCGGCCGAAGCCGAATTAACCACGAATGCGCCCAACCCGGGTAACGATACCCGGTTGTGGGTGCGCAATAATTGGCGCAACAGTGAACTGACAATAGATAATTCTATCATAATTATGATTACGGGGCAAATATAGTAAAATTATAGCAATTCCACACAAATTAATGCTCAACTTTTAACGCTCAATGTTCAATTAAGGATGAGCTTCCAACCAATTTTTCCCAATACCGATATCCACAATCAGCGGCACCGACAGCCGTTTAACATTCTCCATTTCATACTGCACGATGCGCTTAACCGTGTCCAATTCGGGCACGAAAACATCAAACACCAGTTCGTCGTGTACCTGCAATATCATTTTTGTTTTCAGTTTTCCATCTTTTAGCCGGTTATAAATATTAATCATGGCCAATTTAATCATATCGGCCGCCGAGCCCTGAATAGGCGCATTGACGGCATTGCGCTGGGCGAAACCGCGTACGGCTGCATTTTGCGAACGGATGTCGCGCAAATGGCGGATACGGCCGAAGATGGTTTCCACATAACCTTTTTGGGCGGCGTCTTCAATCACATTATCAATGTATTTTTTTATGTCCGGATACGTTTCAAAATATCCGTCGATAAGCGTTTTGGCTTCACTGCGGGGCAGCTGCAGGCGTTGCGCCAGGCCGAAAGAAGAAATGCCGTAAATAATGCCGAAGTTGGCCACTTTTGCCCGGCTGCGTTGCGCTGCAGTAACTTCTTCTGCCGGCACATGAAACACTTTGGCTGCTGTGGCTGTGTGGATGTCGGCGTTACTGCCGAACGCATCAACCATATTTTCATCGGCGCTCATGTGGGCCATGAGGCGAAGTTCGATTTGCGAATAGTCGGCCGACAACATCACATAATCCGCGTCGTTACGCGGCACAAACGCCTTGCGGATTTCGCGTCCTTTGGCTTCGCGAATAGGGATATTCTGCAAATTGGGATTGTTGGAACTCAGCCGCCCGGTGGCGGTGACAAACTGGTTAAACGTAGTGTGAATACGCCCCGTGCGCGGATTTACCAATGCCGGCAGCGCTTCAATATACCCGGAAAGCAGTTTTTTCAATGACCTAAATTCTAAAATTTTCGGAATAATCGGGTGGCTCCCGGCCATGCGCTGCAAGGTTTCTTCATCCGTAGAATATTGTTTGCTTTTCGTAAGTTTGGCTTTTTCGTCCAAGCCTAATTTTTCAAATAACACAATGCCCAATTGTTTCGGAGAAGAAATATTAAGCGTGGAGTTGCCGGCCATTTGCTTGATTTCATCGTCGAGCGACACCAAATCGGCTTGCAATTTCTTTCCGTATTCGCTCAAATTGTTTGAATCAATCCGCACGCCTTCATACTCCATATCGGCCAACACCGCAATCAAAGGCGCTTCAATGCCAATATAAAGTTCGAAAAGATGCGCTTCTTTTAATTTTTCTTCCAATATTTCTTTCAGTTGAAAAGTTACATCGGCGTCTTCGGCGGCATATTCGGTTATTTTTTCGAGCGGCACATCGGCCATAGAGCCTTGTTTGGCGCCCTTTTTACCAATAAGTTCCTCAATGGGCACCGGATCGTAATTCAAATACTGGCGGCACAACACGGTCATATTATGATGGCCTTCGGGGTCCAGCAAATAGTGCATCAGCATGGTGTCGTAAAGGAAACCGGTAACCTCCACCCCGTATTGCCGCAGCATGAGCAAATCGTATTTGATATTTTGCCCTATCTTCTGTTTGGAAGAAACAAAAACAGGTTGAAAGCGCTGCAACAATTCCTTTGCTTTTTCTCTGTCGGGCGGCACAGGGACATACCAAGCCTCATGCGCTTTTACGGAAAACGACACACCCACCAAATCGACATTCATGGCTTCTACGCCGGTGGTTTCGGTATCAAAACTGAAACATTCGCTTTGTTGCAGTGTGGTGAGAAGGCGGTTTATTTCTTCGTCGGTTTGCGCAATATGGTAACTGTGCGGCACCTCATCAATTGTCTGGAACGAAGATTCGACGCCGGAAGCCGAAGGGGATTCCGGCACACCGGGCGAAGCAAACAAATCAAGTTGCCCGTCGCCGGCAGTATTGGTTTTGGTCACCGGTTTTTGCTCCGGAATTTCTACCGAAACGCCGGCATAATCCTTCCCATACATCACCAAATGGGGAAGCAAAGACGCAAATTCATATTCCATGAATAGCGATTTCAGGCGGCTTATATCGGGCTTTTCGACGACCAACGCATCTTCATTCCATGGCACCGGAGTGTTCGTATCAATCGTTACTAATTTTTTACTCAGTGGAATTTGTTCCGCCGCAACCCTAAAGGCTTCTTGCATTTTTTTCGGCAACCGGTTAAGGTTATCATAAATATTTTCCACGCTGCCGAAACTGCCGATTAATTTTTTCGCCCTCACTTCTCCCACGCCTTCCACGCCCGGCACATTATCCGACTTGTCGCCCCAGATGGCAAGCACATCAATTACCTGTTCGGGGCGCTGCACGTTGTAAATGGTTTGCACTTCTTTCACGCCTATGTGCTCGGCCAGCTCGCCCTGCCGCGGTTTTACAATGTAAATATGCGGCGACACCAATTGCGCATAATCTTTGTCGGGAGTCATCATATATACATCAAAGCCTTCCTGCTCGGCGCGTTTCGCAATTGTTCCAATCACATCATCGGCCTCGTAGCCCGGAAGCGTCAACAACGGAATGTTAAATGCGCCTATGATTTCCTTTAACAAAGGCATCGAGGACTTGAGAACTTCCGGTGTGGGCTGCCGGTTTGCCTTATACGCCGGATACATTTCATGCCGAAAATTTTTTCCTCCGGGGTCAAAAGCCACGCCAAAATGAGAAGGCCGCTCACGCACAATCAGCTCCATCATCATTTTCGTAAATCCGTAAAGAATAGAGGTATCCACCCCTTTCGAACTGGTAATCGGACGTTTCATAAACGCATAATACACCCGGTACATTAATGCATGTCCGTCAAGCAAGTAAAGTTTCTTCATAAGAATAATGCAAAGTACAAATATATAAAAAAGAACGCGGTTATTGTAAAATAAATCTTATCTTTGTTTCCTTTAATTCTAAAACGTATGGCATCAAATTCTTTAATCGACACTTTATCCACCGGAACGGCACAAGCTATGCAAAATATTCCGGCCAATCCGTATAAAGAAATATTGATGGATAAAAGCATTAATATTTCTTTTGAATCTGTGTTATTTGGTATTTTGGGAATGTGCATTTTATTGGGCATTGCATGGATTTGCAGTACCAACCGGAAAGGAGTACACTGGCCCACCATCGGGAAAGGAGTGCTGATGCAGTTAATCATTGCCGGCTCCGTGCTTTATCTTCCGCCGGTGCAAACGTTTTTCGACTTTTTCGGCAAATGTTTTGTGGCCGTACTAAACTGGACAAAAGCCGGCTCCGAATTTCTGTTCGGTAATTTAATCGACCCCTCGCAATTCGGATTTATTTTTGCTTTCCAGATTTTGCCCACGATTATTTTCTTTTCGGCGCTTACCAGCCTGTTTTTTTATTTGGGCATCATTCAGAAAGTAGTATGGCTCATGGCGTGGTTGCTCACCAAAGCGTTGAAACTGTCGGGGGCGGAAAGTTTGGCGGTAGCCGGAAATATTTTTCTCGGACAAACCGAAGCGCCTTTAATGGTAAAGGCCTACGTGCCCTCAATGACACGTTCGGAAATAATGTTGGTCATGAGCGCCGGGATGGCCACTATGGCCGGCGGCGTACTGGCGGCCTACATCGGCATGCTGGGCGGAGGCGACACCGTCATGGAAATGGAATTTGCCAAACACCTGCTTTCCGCATCGGTAATGGCAGCGCCGGGCGCTATTGTGATTTCGAAAATACTGGCGCCGCAGACTGAAGACATCAACAATAAAATAGAAATCACCAAGGATAAAATCGGGAAAAACATACTCGACGCCATTTCCAACGGCGCTACCGAAGGGCTGAAGTTGGCCGGGAACGTGGCGGCCATGCTGTTGGTTTTTTATGCGCTCATTGCCGGTTGTAATTTTATTTTTGGGAAAATAGGCGAATGGTCACAACTCAATT
>JAITQQ010000047.1 GCA_031288855.1 Prevotellaceae bacterium | reverse complement strand
AGGTCGTTGGTGTCGTGCACATAAAGGTCGATGGTGCTTTCAAAGATGCCGTCGTGGGCTTCGAGGTTTATCCTGCGGATATTGACGTTGAGTTCGCCGGTAATCACATTGGTCAGGTCGTTGAGTATCCCGATGCGGTCTAAGCCGTGCAGCGCAAGGTGTACAAGGAACGACATGGCGGTGTGTTTAGTCCACTGCACCTGAATAATGCGGTCGCCGTGCTGTGCGGAAAGTTGGTAAGCCACAGGGCATTTCTTCTTGTGAATGGTCACGCTGTTTTCCGTTTTATCAATGAATCCGGTAATATCATCGCCCGGAATGGGTTCGCAACAAGCCGCCACATTATATGACAATGTTTTGTTGGCCACATTCTCTTCCAACAGGTACGGCGTTTTCTTGTCGATGGGCAAAGCGATATTTTCCTTCTGCTTGTCGCCGCTTCCCAAGAAGAATTGCAGCCCCCAATAGCGCACAGGTTTCTTCTCCACTTGGTATTGTAGCTTTTCAGACAAGCCCGACAGGTCGAGTTGCCCGGACCCTACCTTGCTGAACAATTCATTTTTATTGTTGAGTTTATAAGCCTTTACCAATTTCTCAAACACACGTGAAGGGTTGGGCACATCCAATTTTCTCAACTGTTCTTCGAGCATACTGCTGCCAAGCTGTTGCAGGTCTTGTATCTCGAATTTCAAAAATTCCTTTATCTGGGCTTTGGCTTTCGGCGTAATGGCAAGGTTCAGCCACTCGCTTTGCGGACGTTGGGTTTCAGCGGTAATAATCTCAATCTGGTCACCGCCATTCAACACATAATTTAACGGTTGAAGTTTGTGGTTGACCTTTCCGGCAATGGCTTTATTGCCGATGGCCGTGTGGACATAATACGCGAAATCGAGGACAGTAGCGCCTTTCGGCAAAGCCTTCGATTCTCCTTTGGGCGTATACACATACACTTCGGAATCAAGCAAGCCGTGATGAAAATGTTCAAGAAATTCGAACGTATTATTGTCGGATGTTGCAAACATTTCTTTCACCTGCTGCAGCCACCTGTCTAATTCCGTTTCCTGAGTCGTGGCGTCTTTATACTTCCAGTAAGCCACCACGCCGCGATGCGCTATTTCTTCCATGCGCACAGAACGAATCTGCACATCCACCCAACTGCCCATAGGACCAATCAGGGTACAGTGCAAAGCCTCGTAGCCATTGACTTTCGGCGTGTCAGACCAATCGTGCAAACGGTCGATGCGCGAGCGGTACACATCGGTAATCAGTTGGTATATTTCCCAACATTGTGCGCGCTCCGTCTTCCCTTCCTGCGGATGAAAAACAACACACACCGTAAACAGGTCGTAAATTTCATCAAAGGAAATATGTTCTGCATTTATTTTTCTCCAAATAGAATACACCGACTTTGTGGGTGCGTTAATCTCAAAGCGGATGCCCGCCGCATCCAGCTTTTCTTTCACGGGCTGCACAAAATGTTCGATAAGCGTTTGCCGTCCGGAAGCTCCTGCCTCAAGTTTTTGTTGTATATCCCGGTACATTTCAGGGTCGGATGCTTTCAGGGAAATATCTTCGAGTTCGGTTTTAATATTGTATAATCCCAAGCGGTTGGCGAGCGGCACAAAAAAATACATGGTTTCGCCCACCACTTTCAACCGTTTGTGTTCAGGCATGCCATCGAGGGTGCGCATGTTGTGCAGGCGGTCGGCCAGCTTAATAAGAATAACGCGCATGTCGTCATTCATGGTTTGCAGGATGCGCTTAAAATTCTCGGCCTGCAAGGATGTTGTCTTATCAAAAATACCTTCAATTTTCGTGAGCCCTTCGACAATGGAAGCGATTTTATCGCCAAACATTTCGCGCACATCTTCAAGACTGTAATCCGTATCTTCCACCACATCGTGTAAAAGTGCCGCCACAATTGACTTGTAGGCCAGCCCGATGTCTTCCACAACAATACGCGCCACAGCAATGGGATGCATAATGTAAGGCTCACCCGAGCGGCGGCGTGCGCCGCGGTGAGAAGCATTGGCAATATTGAAAGCCAAGCGTACGCCCTGCCGTTCTTCTTCGTCTTTCAAACGGTCTTGACACAGCGCCCAAAGCTCATTAAACGCATGTTGAATTAATATATTATCCTGTTCTTCCTGTTCCATAATTATTCATACATGACCATCACAGGGCCTGTTAAACGCTCGCTACGCCCTCCCTCAAATTGCACTTCAAGATAATAGGTATATACTTCTTCGGGCACGGCAACGCCATTGGCGAAACAGCCGTTCCACGATTTTTCCATCGGGTCATCGTTAAAATCTTTGGCAATGTCGGCGATTTTAGCTCCATTGCGGTTGATGATTCTAAGTTGATAGGCATAGGTAACCGGATGTACATTCAAGATGGGGCCAAATTGGTTGCGCGCCCGCCCTGTTTGCGCATTCACCGCCGTGCTGAGCGGGTCAATGGCATCGGGCATCGCAATGCGCGGCTCATAAAAAGCGCAGGCCTCGCTCACGCTAACTCCCCGCGGCGCCGCAGCTTCAAGGCGGTAACAATATTCCAAACTTTGCAGGTTTTGCATGGAAGATACCGGGTCGGCAAACGCCACACCGGTTGTGTTTACAGGCAAGGTAGCGGGATTGGGCGTGAGGCGTTGCAGCGAGAAACTGTACGGCTCGCCGGAAATCGGTTGACTCCACTGCAATTGCCAGGTGTCGTTTTGCAACGTTACACCGAGCGCAAAAGCCTGCAAGGTGTCGCTCACGCGGGCAATTTGGCCACAATCATTTTTCGCTGCCAAACGGTAGCGGAAAACACCGGCGGCGCTTTCGGCATAGGTGGCAAGCGTTTTATCGGAAAAAGAATAGCGCGTTTCAAAACCGGCGTCGGCGGCACGCTGCACTTCAAATTGCGTAAGGGCTGTAGCCGGGTCGATATGGAAATTCAAGCGCACTTCATTGCCGGCATATTCCAAGCGCGAAAGGTCAATGGAGGCGGGGCGTTGCAAGGTAGTTGTAGTGATGTGCTTGTAAGGAGAATTGCTTATTGCGCCGGCGTCATTTTTATGAACGGCTTGCACATAAAAGTCAATCGCCGTATTGTCGGGCGCGTCCTGCCAAAGGAAAGCGGTTTCGGCAATATTATCTGCCAACAACCGATGTTGCCCGCCTGTTATTGCGTACACATGATATAAAATATCCGCTTTATCCCAACCCACATAAGGCGACCATGAAAGCGCTACGGAGTAATTACACGCGTCGTAATCTGCGGTATGGATAATGGAGGGTACGTGATGTTGTTGAAGGCTGCCGGGCGACGTGCCGCCGTTATACACGGCAATGGTGTATCCGCCCGGGTTGTAGCCGTTACACGTGTAAGTGGTAGCCGTAGGGTTAAATACCGTGTCAATAGGAGCAGTACAACCTTGCGACACGCCGACATATTTATAGATGATATACCCCGCCACGGGCGTAAGATAGAGAGGGGTGTTCCACAAAATGTGCGTTTGCTGGCTGCCATCGACAGGGTTGGTAAGGACAGACACCGCTCTTATCAAATTCCCTTCGGGCTGGCATTGTGCCCGCATCTGCAACACGTTGCACAGCAAAAACAGGGATAAGATAACATAAAGCCTACACATCCAAAATCAGAAATAAACTACAATATTACTAAAAAAATGGAAATCGACAAAAAAACGGTGAACGGAGAACGGAAAACGGCCATTTGCCCACATGTTCCGTAGGGGCGCACCTGTGTGTGCGCCCTATGCTTCCTCTACAATGTTCCACAAATCGGTTGTTGTAACAAGACGACTATAGCCTTTTTGACGCAATCCGCTGATTAATTTCTTGTCACCTGTCCATAGCAAAGCATCCAGATGTGCAGCAATAGCAACAAAAGCAAAATCGTCGAAATCGATGTCCGATACCCATGCTTGCGCTTCTGTGATAATTGATGTAGGTAACAGTTCTTCGTCAATAAAGAAAATACGGCTTTCGACAATGCTTATCAGTTCAAATAAATCGTCATTATTCAATCCTGAGTATTGGCGGATTTTATCTATGTGGCGGTGAATTTCCTTTTGCAAATATTTGCAACTGTAAAATTCGAATTTGCTGCGTGTATCCAACAGCAGTCTACCGATACGGCTGTTGGTATTGAGCAGGGCGCTGAATACGACGTTGGTGTCAACGATAATTTTCATCGTTGGGCTATTTTTCAAATTTAGCAGCATTTTGTTTCCACCAGTTGCAGTTGATTTCGCGTGACAGGTTGTCTACTTCGGATTGAGCAACGCTGTAGTTAGCCGTTAGTTCCTTGTAACGCAGATAGTCTATCACGTCTTGTATTTGTTCCGCGTCGGCGGTGAATGGGAAACGGATAACAAATTCGTCGGCTGTTCGTTCTATTACCATGATGGTTATTTTTTTGTTTCCCGCAAAGATACACAAAATATTCCACACCGTACGGAGAACGGCAAACGGAAAACGGTGAACGGCTATTCCCCATTTCTTTTTTACATTCCGTAGGAATGTGCCGCTTGGTAGAAACCGGAATATACCCATTAACGTTGCATCCTGTAGGGATGCATCCCTGACTACCGAGCGATGCATCCCTCCGCACGCGCCCACCGTGCGGAGAACGGCATTGCGTTAGCCGG
>JAITQQ010000034.1 GCA_031288855.1 Prevotellaceae bacterium | reverse complement strand
AATAAACTGTTTGCCGTTCGCCTCGCGCGCATACGCATTAAACGTCAAATCTTTCGTATAATTCAAATTCTGAGCAAACCATGTCCTGCCATCGGGCATCACTACTGTTTTATATTGTTTGCCATCGCGCGGGTCGGTAAAGGTCGCTGTAGTGCCTGTGGCTGTGCTAGGCGGTGCGAACGCACAATCAAACACCGTTACCGTGAACTCATTCGACGACTGCCAATCGGGACATCCTGCCGACTTTGACTGTCTGACATACGTGTAAACGCCCGCCGCTTTATTGTTCGGCACATTGTATACGGATTGGTTAGTATTTGCCAACACATTCCCATTTTCCAGCCAGCGATATTCCGAGCCGGCTGAAGCTGCTACAGCATCGGCTATCGTGTAGCCGTTACCTTGGCATACCTCCGCACCCTGTGCAAAAACAGCCACAGTAAGGATGCTCAAAGCCACAGACAAAAGCCCTTTGAATCCCCACGAAGGGAGTCTTTTACTTTTTTTTTGATTTTTCATAATGTTTTTCATATTTATTTGTATTTAAGTTAAGAGTAAAGCATAAGGCGGCACGTCATTTCACGTTAACCGTTAACCCTTGACCGTTTTCCGTCATTGGCCTATCCGCCCTGCATCATGCGCCATACACGATGGGGATATAACCGCCGAGCCTATCTGCCCCGCATAATGTACAGCGCATGTCACAAGGGTAGTAGGTGCATCTATATTTCCCGCCGTATAGCCCGGACACTCACTCATCGGACAATTGGCCACCGTATATTCCGCCTGTGTCCGCACACTCCGGCAATGATCCGTATACACTGCTTGTGCATAATATTGCGCCGAATTGTTGTATAGGGGCGGCAGGAATAATACTTCGCCCGTATGAAGCAATGTTCCTCCTGTGACAGCATCGTACCACGCAATGGTTACACTTCCCGAGGCGGTAGCCACCAGTGTGCCGGGCTGTTCGTAGCAAAATTCTCCCCGTGCCACATCCGGCGCTGCCGGAGGAATACAGTGAAACGTGCCCGGCGCACCCGTCTTGTCGGTAAATGACTTCAAAGTATAACCCGACTCAAGCTTGTATGAACTCATCGATTGGTCGGTTATGATACCACTTCCCGTATCTACTACAAGGTCATACGGCGGCGTACCCGTAAATGAAATATTCGTGGCAGAACTGTACTCCCCCACAGGCGGGTAATTCGAGGCGTAAGCGCACGCTCCCGCAACGCCGGTAGTGACAGTCTGCAGTTGAACGGTAGCCGAGAAACTGCTGTTTATTCTTGCATCGCCAATTACCCATACACCTTTATTGTTTCCCGGCTCCTCCTTCACTTTTCCCACGCCCGGCGCCGACGTAGCAGTTAACGTAGCGCCCGGATCCAACAACAAACGTTCCATCTTACCCGCGTTGTTGTAATCCACAAACACCCACACCGAATCGCTCCACACCGGTGGCATGCCTGTATTTTTCCAACTCACGTCAAACGTCACCGTGCCGGCATTCACGGCAAGGTTTGACACCGTCACGCCGTTCTGCGCTGCCAGTATCGCCGGAACACACATCATAATTAATAATAGATTTTCTTTCATATTTGTTTGTTTTTTTGGGGCGAACACACAGGTTCGCCCTTACATTAATCACATTAGCACATTTGTTTTTCCGTTCCCCGTTAACCGTTTTTCGTTCTCCGATAAAGAAAAGGGCCGCCAATCTGCAACAGATGAATTAAAAAGAAAGAAGAACTAATTAATCAGCAGCCCTCTGGAAGTTAAGAGTTAAGAGTTAAGAATTAAAACACATCATACTTCATACATTGAATTTATATTACATATATACAATAAAATTACACATCACAATAAAACATTGCAACACACAAAAAGTGATTAAGAAATTAGGTGATTAAGAGATTAAGAAAATCATTTGCAATTAATGAAATTCTTAGTTCTTAACTCTTAGTTCTTAACTCAATAAGGGTAGCGCGAGCCCGTAGAACAATTTATTTTACCCTGAAGGTCTTGCAAAACCCAGTCTAACAAATAAATTTAGGCCCACACCTGTCTTTCTAATAAATTTTTATTGGATTGAAAAAGAAACGTGTGGGCGCTAACCTTATTCCTCTGTTATACTATAGAAAATTTGCAAGTTTTCAGAAGATGAGTACTAAAAGCTAACGCCAACAAGTAATAAGAAAAAGAACGAATTGCCTTTCGGGGGCAAATATAGATACTTTTTTTGAAACTCCAAATATTAAATTGTTAAAATACGTTATTATTTTCGAGTTCCCCCAATTTCTTTGCTAAAGCATCTAAATCGGAATAGAGCACCTGGCGGGCTTTGCTGCCTTCAAAGGGGCCTACAATGCCGGCGGCTTCGAGCTGGTCCATGAGGCGGCCTGCACGGTTATATCCCAAATTGAGCTTACGCTGCAACAACGACGTAGAGCCTTGCTGATGCTGCACAATGATAGAAGCAGCCTTATTGAACATCTCGTCGCGATCTATATTAGCCGCATCGCTACCATTATTATTATTTTCTTCACCGGCACATTCGGGCAAAAGGAATGCATGTTCATAGCCGCGTTGCGCACCAATGTAATCGCATAGTTTTTCCACTTCAGGCGTATCGACAAACGCGCATTGCACACGGGTCATCTCGCCGCCATTGGACACGAGCATGTCGCCACGTCCAATGAGTTGGTTGGCGCCTGGCGTATCGAGAATGGTGCGGGAGTCAATGCTCGAAATCACGCGGAAGGCGATGCGGGCCGTGAAGTTTGCTTTAATCAGCCCGGTGATGATATTGGTGGTGGGGCGTTGTGTGGCAATGACCAAGTGAATGCCGATAGCCCTTGCTTTTTGGGCAAGGCGGGCAATGGGCTCTTCCACTTCACGGCCGGCCGTCATCAGCAAATCGGCAAACTCGTCAATAATAACTACAATAAACGGCAGGTAGCGGTGTCCTTTCAGCGGATTCAAGCGGCGTTGAAAAAATTTCTCATTATATTCTTTGATGTTTCGCACCTGCGCCGCCTTTAGCAAATCGTAGCGGTCGTCCATTTCTTGGCACAACGACTTCAAGGTGTAAACTACCTTTTGGGTATCGGTGATAATGGCTTCTTCCGCATCGGGGAGCTTGGCCAGAAAATGGCGCTCAATCTTCGCATAAAGGGACAATTCCACTTTCTTGGGATCGACCAACACCAATTTTAATTCGGCCGGGTGCTTCCGGTATAACAAGGAAGTGAGGATGGCATTCAGGCCTACCGATTTTCCTTGCCCTGTGGCGCCTGCCACCAACAGGTGCGGCATCTTGGCAAGGTCGAACATGTAAACCTCGTTGGCAATGGTTTTGCCCAACACCACCGGCAAATCAAATTTCGATTCCTGAAATTTGGTGGAACGCATAACGGAAAGCATCGACACCGTTTCGGGATGTTCATTGGGCACTTCGATGCCTACCGTGCCTTTTCCCGGTATGGGCGCAATGATACGCACACCAAGGGCTGCAAGGCTCAGCGCAATATCGTCTTCCAACCGTTTGATGGAGGCAATGCGTATGCCCGCCTGCGGCACAATTTCATAAAGTGTCACGGTGGGGCCAATGGTAGCAATGATTTTATCAATGCCTATTTTATAATCGCTGAGCGTTTTTTTGATTTTCTCTTTATTTTTTTCCAGTTCGGCGTCGCTGACCCTCGCCGTTGTAGCTTTGTAGTCATTGAGCAAATCCAAGGGCGGGCGTTTGTAACCCGATAATTCCAACGTGGGGTCAAAAAGTTCCGTATCGTTTCCCTTGTATTCCTCCTCGTCGCTTTCGGGATGCAGGACTTCAAACTTTATAGCGCC
>JAITQQ010000146.1 GCA_031288855.1 Prevotellaceae bacterium | reverse complement strand
CTAATTAGAATGAAACCGACTCTTTTTGTGTTGGCTGCCGGGATGGGCAGTCGTTACGGCGGGTTAAAGCAACTCGACGGGCTTGGGCCTCACGGCGAAGTCATCATGGATTATTCCATCTTCGACGCCCTGCGTGCAGGGTTCGGAAAAGTGGTGTTTGTCGTACGACGGGCGATGGAAGCGGATTTCCGCCGCGAATTTATCCCGCGCTATCGCGGGAAAGTGCCGTTCGACGTGGTGCTGCAGGAACTCGACTGTATTCCGCCGGGCTTTACGTACAACCCTGAACGCGAAAAACCATGGGGCACCAACCATGCTGTCATGATGGGAGCGCCGGTCATTCATGAGCCGTTTGCCGTCATTAATGCCGACGATTATTATGGTGTCGACGCCTTCAAGGTCATGGGAAATTATTTGCAGGCGCTGGCCGGCAGCAAGAACAAATATTGCATGGTGGGATTCCGGGTGGGCAACACCCTGTCGGAAGGCGGCGGCGTGGCGCGCGGCGTATGCACGAAAGACGAACAGGACAACCTCACCTCTATCGTGGAGCGGACGTATGTGATTCGCGAAGAAGGAAAGGTAAAGTACCGCGACGACGACGGCACAACAATGGTGCCGATTGCCGACGATACGCCGGTGTCGATGAACATGTGGGGCTTCACACCCGACTATTTCGCTTATTCCGAAGAACTGTTCAAAACTTTTCTGAAAGAAAGAGGGCAGGAACTGAAATCGGAATTTTTCATTCCGTTAGTGGTGAATCATCTCATCGAAAACCGGATGGCATCAGTGAAAATATTGCCTACCACGTCGCAGTGGTTTGGCGTTACTTACCGCGACGACCGCCCCGGCGTAGTAGCGCGTTTGCAAGCCTTGCACGACGGAGGAATCTATCCGCCGCAATTGTGGTAAACGATTGAAGTATGATTGACCGTGCCACCATAGACCGTATTCTCGATGCCGCCAACATTGTGGATGTAATCGGCGAGTTCGTGAGTTTGAAAAAGCGGGGTGTAAATCACATTGCTTGTTGTCCGTTTCATGACGAAAAAACGCCGTCGTTCAGCGTATCGGCCACAAAAAATATTTACAAGTGTTTCGGCTGCGGAAAGGCCGGTAACGTAGTGAATTTTGTGATGGAGCACGAACATCTTACCTACGTCGAAGCGTTAAAATACTTGGGGAAGAAGTACGGCATTGAAATCAAGGAGCGGGAACTGACGGAAGAAGAAGTGCAGGAAAGCAACAAGCGCGAGAGTTTAATGGTGGTGTCGGCTTATGCACAGGAATATTTTACTAAGACATTATGGGAAAACCCCGACGGAAAAGCCATTGGGTTGGGCTATTTTCGCGAACGGGAGTTTAACGACAATACCATAAAAAAATTTCAGTTGGGCTATTCGCCCGATTCGCGTAGCGCTTTCAGCAACCAAGCGCTCAAAGACGGTTACAAGAAGGAGTATTTGGTGGGCGCCGGGCTGTCGATTGAGAAAGGAGAAACGTTAATCGACCGTTTTTTCGGGCGGGTGATATTTCCCATTCATTCCATCAGTGGGCGGGTGATTGCGTTTGGGGCGCGTACCTTGAAACAGGATAAAACGATAGCCAAGTATCTCAATTCTCCCGAAAGTGAAATTTACAGTAAAAGCCACGTCCTCTACGGCATTTTCTTTGCCAAGCAGTCCATCGTGCGGCAGCAGAAATGTTATTTGGTAGAAGGCTACACCGACGTGATTTCCTTGCATCAGGCGGGGATTGAGAATGTGGTGGCTTCGAGCGGCACGTCGCTCACCACCGAGCAAATCAAACTCATCAAGCGCTTCACGCCTAACGTGACGGTGCTGTATGACGGCGATGCAGCGGGCATTAAAGCGTCGTTGCGTGGCATCGATATGCTGTTGGAAGAAGGGCTCAACGTGAAAGTGGCGCTCTTCCCCGATGGCGACGACCCCGATTCGTTTTCGCGCAAACACACGACATCCGAACTGGAGGCTTTTCTGCAAAATGCCGAGCAGGATTTTATTTCTTTCAAAACAAAATTACTAAGCGACGAAGCGCAACACGACCCTCTCAAACGTGCGGCGCTGATTTCCGATGTGGTGCGCAGCATCGCCGCTATTCCCGACAACATCACGCGAACGGTGTATGTGAAGGAATGTAGCCGGTTGATGAATATTGAGGAAGACGTGTTGTTTACGGAAGTGGCCAAGTTGCGCCGCAAGAAATGGCAGGAAGGCGCTGCAAAAGACCCGGCGGAAGGGCAACAAGCGCCTCCGGTGGAAAATGAAACCATGACGGTTTTGCCGCCTGCATCGCCGTTTGTTCACGAAGTATATACCGAAGCGGCGGAAAAAGAATTGATTTATTACCTGTTGAAATTCGGCGACCGCGAGTTGCCGCTCCGGAACGGCGGAACTGAAATCGTACCGGTGGCGGAATATATCATTTCCGAATTGCAAAAGGATGATTTGGCGCTGGTAAACCCGCACTACCACAGGGTTCTCGATGAATACGGCAAGATGCTGAAACTGTCGGCCAACGACCGGATAAAGTATTTTATTAACCATCCCGACCAAAATATTATGAGGCTGGCTATTGACGTCTTTTCCGAGCCCTACAACTTAACGGTTAAGCAATTCGTAAAATCGGAAGAGCCGGAAAATAACAAGTTGAGCCACGATATTCCGCACGCTTTGCTGGTATATAAATCGAATGTCGCCAAACAAAGACATGTAGAAATGAGCCGTGAATTAAGCGAAGCAGAATCGGAACAGGACAGGACACGATTGATGGCACGGCTGCGTAAATTACAGGAGTTGCGTATAGAATTTTCCAATAAATTGCAACGATTGACCACCTGAGGTGCAACAAATCGTCAAATCATACGTCTAATAAAGTAGAATGTATAAAATTTAACATCATGAGAAAATTAATTGTTGCCTTGTTTTTATGTAACATGGCTTTTATTTCCCAATCTTTCGCGGCCGGCCGCGACACGGCATTTTTAACGAAACGGTTTCCGGTGTCTTCGGTCACTAAAATAGATGTGGCCACTGCGGGCGGCCGCATTGAAGTGAACGGCTCAGCTACGCAGGAAGCCATTGTAGAACTTTTTATTCAGCCCAATAACGCATCAAAATGGACAGATGAAAAAATACAGTCCGTGCTGGATGAGCATTACGAATTGGACATTAAAACCGAAAATGGCGTATTGACGGCGCATGCGCACAGAAAAAAAGGCTTTAAGTGGTCGTCGAACACGGGACTGAGCATTTCGTTCCGTATTACGACGCCCCGCACTGTCGACGGAGAGATAAAGACCAGCGGCGGCAGCATTGAGTTGCGTAATGTTTCGGGTACGCTGGACTTCCACACCAGCGGCGGCAGTATCCGGATAGACAAGGCCACGGGACATCTCACGGGCAAGACGTCGGGCGGCAGCGTGCAGATATCCGACTCGAAAGACTACATCGACATCGCAACCAGCGGCGGCAGCATCAAAGCCGAAGATTGCAGCGGTACGATTACCCTACAGACGTCGGGCGGCAGCATCAACCTGAATGACCTGTCGGGCAATATCACGGCCAAGACCAGCGGCGGCAGCGTGCGGGCCGAGGACATTACGGGAACGCTCCACGCCTCCACCTCGGGCGGCAACATGATACTGGAAGACATCGCGGGCAATCTCGAGGCAAGCACCAGCGGCGGCAGGATGAAAGTCGACATGCGCTCGGTCGCTGAATATGTGCGGCTCCACAATAGTGGACGCATAGACCTTGCCGTGCCATCGGGCGGCTATACCCTCGACCTCAAAAGCAGGGAAGTAAACACGCCGGAACTCAATGCCTTTAGCGGGTCGCTTAAGCCTAACGACATTACCGGGACGCAGTATGGCGGCGGGCCGGAGCTTACGGTTAAATCGTCGCACCGGGTGAGTTTGTCGTTCAAATAACCGCAACTAATTTTTGTATTTCTGTAAAAAGTCGTATCTTTGCATCCCGAAATTACGGAATGGGGCCCATAGCTCAGTTGGTTAGTAGCACCTGACTCATAATCAGGGGGTCGTTGGTTCAAGCCCAACTGGGCCCACAAGAGAGGGAATTCATTTCTTCAACTCCCCTATAAATTCCTTGAATAACCCTATTTTACTGCCGTCTCCCTGAAACAGCAAACGTTCAAAATCCTGCGACTTTCTTTTCAAATCCACCTAACTTATATCATAAACGTTTAACAGCAATTCGGCGCGCTTGCCCAATGCGTTGGACTGAAACCTGCCGGCATATTCCCTGAATCGTTCCACATTAAAATCCTGTTGCAAAAAATCTTCGTCTAAGCGCAGTTCTTCCATTTCCTGCGGGGTGTT
>JAITQQ010000018.1 GCA_031288855.1 Prevotellaceae bacterium | reverse complement strand
AAAGAAGAACTTGATTTTGCACTGTCGTATGTCGATTTGCTGAAAGAGCGCTTTGACAAAGGCTTGGAGGTAACGGTAGAAGTGCCGGATGTTTATTACACCAAACAGATTATCCCATGCGGCTTGCAACTACTCATTGAAAACGCCACCAAGCACAATGTCATTAATCCCGAAACGCCGTTGTTCATCCGCATTTTTATGGAAGATAATTTCATCGTGGTGCACAACAACCTGCAGCCGCGACTGCACCGGCGGCCGGAATCGGCAGGCGTAGGGTTGAAAAATATAGAAGGACAATATGGCACGGCGTTCCATAAAACCATAGAGGTGCACAAAACGAAAAGCGCGTTCATTGTCCGCCTTCCTTTGTTGAATTAAGAATATGCCGTTGCGCTAAACGATTATATCTATGAAAGTGCTTATTGTTGAAGATGAAACGCCCGCTCAGGTTCAGTTGGAACGGCTGATCCGCACCTGTTATCCCGATTTTGAAATTGCGGAAAAAATCACTTCCGTGAAATCGGCGGTGGAATGGCTGGCTACGCAAACTGCCGACCTCATTTTTATGGATGTGGAACTTTCTGACGGCGTGTGCTTTGAAATATTTAACCGGGTTGACGTCACCGCACAGGTGATTATTACTACGGCGTATGATAATTATGCCGTGAAGGCCTTTAAGGTAAACAGCATCGATTATTTGCTCAAGCCCATTAATAAAAACGATTTCACGGATGCCGTGACGAAATTTTTGAAGCGAAAGCAAGCCGCCGCGCCTTTCGATGTGGAATCCCTGAAACAGCTTATTTCGTCGCAGGCAAAGTATAAACAACGCTTTACGGTGCGGCTCGGCGAGCGGATTATAGTGCTGAACACAGCCGATATTGCGTATTTCTGCGCCGAAGAAAAATCAACATTTATGGTTACCCACGAAAATAAAAAGTACCTGTCTGATTTTTCGCTCGACACCATTGAAGAACAACTGAATCCTAAGGAATTTTTCAGGCTTACCCGCGGTTGTATTGCTAACATTAAGGCCATCGGCACCATTGTCAAATACTCCAACAGCCGGCTGAAAGTGCTGTTGCAGCCGCCTTATAATGAGAATATTTTAGTGAGCCGTGTGCGTATTCCCCTGTTCCTTGATTGGTTGGAAGGAAAATAAAGTTCATCCGTGAAATTCTGAAGTTCATCCCTTTTTTCTTTAATATAAAGTTAATATTGTTAATATTTGCATAACGTTATTGGTAGGGATTGATTATGAAAAGAAAACCGCAATTGTCGTTTTGGCAAATATGGAATATGAGCTTTGGCTTTCTTGGCGTGCAGGTGGGTTATGCGCTTCAGAATGCCAATACGAGCCGGATATTGCAGTCGTTGGGCGCCAACGTAGACGAGTTGAGCTATTTTTGGTTGGCCGCGCCCCTCGCCGGTTTGATTGTGCAACCCATCATCGGCCTTTTTAGCGACCGCACGTGGACACGGCTGGGGCGGCGTATCCCGTTTATTCTTGGCGGCGCGGCGCTGGCAGGGTTGGCACTGGTGCTCATGCCCAATGCCGAAATATTTATCATGCTCATGTCACCGTTGCTCTTTGCCGCCGTCATGTTGCTGTTTATGGATATGTCGTTTAATGTGACCATGCAACCGTTCCGCGCACTGGTGGCCGATATGCTCGACGATACGCAGAAAACGAAAGGCTATTCGGTGCAGACATTTTTAATCAATTGCGGCGCGGTAGTGGGCTCGGTGTTGCCTTTTGTATTGGTGCACTGGTTTGGGCTGAATAACCAATCGACGCCCGACGCCCGTATTCCCGAATCGGTGGCGTGGTCGTATTACATTGGCGGCGCAATATTGCTTGGCACCGTGTTGATTACCGTTTTAAAAACCAAAGAATATCCGCCGGCGCAGTTTCTCGAATACAACCAACAGGCGGAAACGCCCACCAGGCCTAAGTTCGTGGAACTTATTAAAGGTATCCCGAAAGTGATGTTGCAATTGGGCGTGGTGCAGTTTTTCACTTGGTCGGCACTATTCCTGCTGTGGACATATACCACGCCGGCCATTGCCGCCAACGTGTGGGGCACGCATGAAACCACTTCTGTCGCCTACAGCGCTGCCGGCGACTGGGTGGGCGTACTCTTCGGCGTGTATGCGGTGTTTGCCGGATTATTTTCTATCGTTATTCCGAAATTAGCGGCGCGGTTTGGGAACAAAACCGTGTATGCTGCCTCATTGCTTTGCGGCGCGGCCGGCTATCTGGGCATGGCGTTGTTGAAAGACCAATGGATGTTGCTGTTGCCGATGCTCGGCATCGGTATCGCATGGGGCGCTATTTTGGCGTTGCCGTATGCTATTTTGGCCAAATCGGTGCAAGCCGAACGGATGGGCGTGTACATGGGCGTGTTCAATTTCACGATTACCTTGCCGCAAATAGTTTGCGGGCTCGCAGGTGGCATGGTGGTGAAATATTTTTTCCATGGCGATGCGGTTTCGATGATTATGGTTGCCGCCGCCTGTATGCTCTTGGCCGCCCTGTCGGTGGGCATAGTGAAAGAAAAAGTCAGTAGCAGTAAACAGTTGTAAAAAGTGAGTAATATAATGAGTATACAATTAAATAATCGTGGTTATCAAAGTCCCCCTTTGGGGGATTTAGGGGGCTGTTGCTGCATCTTCGACCTGGACGGCGTGCTGGTCGATACGGCGAAGTATCATTATTTGGCGTGGAAGCGGTTGGCAAAGGAACTGGGTTTTGATTTTTCCGAACAGCACAATGAGCGCCTGAAAGGCGTGAGCCGCATGGCCTCATTGGATATACTACTGGAGGTGGGCGGCATTACAGGCCTTTCGGAGGAAGAAAAACAAAACTTGGCGGCAAAGAAAAACGCGTGGTATGTGGAATACATCAATCAAATGACGCCTGCCGAAATATTGCCCGGCGTATTGGATTTCCTGCAACAATTGAAAGCCAACGGTGTGAAAACAGCGTTGGGCTCGGCAAGCCGGAACGCGCCGCTTATTTTGGAACGGGTGGGCATTGCGCATTTCTTCGATGCGGTTATCGACGGAAACAGCATCACCAAAGCCAAACCCGACCCCGAAGTGTTTTTGCGGGCTGCGCAGGCGTTAGGCGTGCCACCCGATTGCTGCATAGTGTTTGAAGACGCCGAAGCCGGCGTAGAAGCCGCCCTGCGTGCGGGCATGAAGTGCGTGGGCGTGGGCAACCCCGATATTTTGCACAAAGCCACGTTAGTTATTCCCGGCTTTGCCGAGTTAAGAGTTAAGAACTAAGAGTTAAGAATTAATCACTAATCATTATGATGGTGCATCCTTGGAAAATAATAGAAGACAAGTTTGTTCCCGAGCGGGTGAAAGCGTCGGAAAGCCTTTTCAGCATTGGCAACGGCAAGATGGGGCAGCGGGCAAATTTTGAAGAAGTATACAGCGGCGAAACGTTGCAGGGAAGTTATATCGGCGGTGTGTACTACCCCGACAAAACCCGCGTGGGATGGTGGAAGAACGGCTATCCCGAATACTTCGCTAAAGTACTCAATTCCGCATTTTGGATTGGCATTGATGTAAAGGTGAACGGTGACACGCTCGACTTGCACACGGCGAAAGTACTCGACTTTTATC
This sequence comes from Prevotellaceae bacterium, assembly GCA_031288855.1. The sequence continues at coordinate 1,275 of JAITQQ010000018.1, read as the reverse complement.
AAGAACTCGACATGCAGCACGGCATATTGACCCGCCGGTTTACCGCCGAACTTCCCAATAAAATCAAAGTGGCGGTGGAGGCTGTGCGGTTTGTGAGTATCGTTCGCACCGGGCTGGGCGTTATAAGCTACACGGTGCAACCGCTGAACAGCGACGCCGACATTGAAATCACGCCTTTCACCAACGCCGATGTAAAGAACGAAGACGCCAATTACGACGAGAAATTCTGGGATTTTGTGACCCAATCGGCGACGGCCGGACATTCCACCATTGTCATGCGTACGAAGAAAACAAACTTTTCGGTGTGTTGGCACAGCAATTATGCGTTACTGTTGAATGGAAATCCGGTTGAACATCCTTTTGCGCCGGTAGAGAAGCCGGCGTGGGTGGGCGCTTCCGACAAGGTGAAAGTAGGCAAAAATGAGCGTATTACAGTGTATAAATATGCCGGTATTACGAATTTACAAAAAAGTAATACTGTTGATTTAATGGCTATTGCGAAGGAAATAGCCGACAATGCCCAACAAACAGGCTTTTTGAAATTGAAAGAAGAACACGCCGAAGCCTGGCAGGAAAAATGGCGGCACTGCGATGTGGAAATCGGCGGCGACGAAAAAGCGCAGCAGGGCATCCGGTTTTGTATTTTTCAGTTGTTGCAGACCTACACCGGCGAAGACCCGCGCCTCAACGTAGGGCCTAAAGGTTTCACCGGCGAGAAGTATGGCGGTAGTACCTATTGGGATACGGAAGCTTATTGCCTTCCGTTCTATTTATCGACGGCCGGCAGCAGTGTGGCGCGAAATTTGCTATTGTATCGATATAACCAATTGCCGCAGGCCATTGAAAATGCAAAGAAATTAGGGTTTACCGACGGAGCTGCCCTCTATCCAATGGTCACGATGAACGGCGAAGAATGTCATAACGAATGGGAAATCACTTTTGAGGAAATACACCGCAACGGTGCCATAGCGTATGCCATTTTCAATTATATCCGCTACACCTGCGACCGCGTGTATCTTGCCACACACGGCTTGGAAGTGCTGATTGGCATTGCGCGTTTCTGGGCGCGGCGTATCACGTGGAGTGAGGCGCGCAACAAGTATGTCATGCTCGGCGTTACGGGTCCCAATGAGTACGAAAATAATGTGAACAACAACTGGTACACCAATTATATTGCTTGCTGGTGCTTACGCTACACGAGGGAAAGCATGGAATGGGTGAAGCAGGAACACGCTTCCCGTTATGATGAGATAATAAAGAAAACACATTTTGATG
>JAITQQ010000156.1 GCA_031288855.1 Prevotellaceae bacterium | reverse complement strand
TTAGCTGTGTTTGGCTTATCGGGATGCGATACTTCGCCCAAATCCGCTAAAGTGCCCAACAATCCCTACATCAGCGCACATACATCGGGCGTTATTTCTGTCAATGCCCCGATCAGGATTCGTTTATCTCAAGAGCACAGCGATTTTGAGAAAAATGCCATCATCGAAAAAAAACTATTCGACCTCTCGCCTTCTGTGGCCGGCGAAGCCTACTGGATAACGCCCACGACTATTGAGTTTCGCCCGAAAGAAAGGTTAAAAAGCGACCATGTGTATAAAGTTGATTTCCTCGTATCTAACCTTATCGCCGAAGCCAAAGACGACAACAAAACATTCAAATTTTCCGTCGCCACCATTAAGCCTTCTTTCATTACGGATATCGACCCGCTGGAATTACAGCACGGCGAAGATATCGACGCCTATGTGTTGAAAGGCGAAGTATTGACCGCCGATTATGTTGACCAGCAGAAATTGGAAGAAGTGCTCGCCGCCACTATAGACGGAGAAAAGACAAAAGTCAGCTGGGAACATTTTCAAGCGGAGAAAAAACATATATTTCATATTAACGATATTGCCACAAGCGACAAACCGGCCAATATCATATTATATTGGAACGGCAGCCCCATAAACTATGAATACAGGCAAAACGACACCATTAAAATCCCTGTTAAAAACGTATTTGAAGTATTGGATGTAAAAGTAAATCTACAGGAGCAATACATTCTGTGCACTTTCTCGGAACTGCTTGCCCGCCAAAAATTCGATGCTTATGTGCTGCTCAGCAATGGCGTGACGCCGCGCTTTAATGCGGTGGCCAACAATTTGTATATTTACTTGCCGAATATTACAAACCAATCATTCAAAGTAACCATTCGCGAAGGGCTGAAAAGCAAATCGGACAAAATATTAACGGAAGACTACACCCAAACCGTCATCTTTGAAGATGCAAAACCTGCTGTTCGATTGGTGAGCAAAGGCGTGTTAATGCCGAACTCCACCAACCTCGCCCTGCCCTTTCAGGCGATCAACCTCAATGCGGTGGATGTGCGCATTTACCATATTTTTGAAAATAATATTTTACAATTCCTGCAAATCAATAACCTTGACAACAACCAAGAATTGCGGCGCGTGGGAAAACCGGTGGCTTTTACCACCATCAAGTTAGGCGAAAGTAAAAAAGTAAACCTTCATCAATGGAATACTTTTTCGCTCGACATGGCCGCGATAATGACATTGGAGCCCGGCGCTATCTATGAAGTGCAGATTTCTTTCAAACGCTCCTACTCACTTTACAAATGTGATTCCGGCAATGCGACAACGAAAGAAGAAAGAGAGGACGAAAACATGACGGAAAATAACGATTCTTTTGAAGAAGAGGAAGAGGATAGTTATTATTATTACGACTGGTATGAACGAGACAACCCTTGCCATAACGCCTATTACAACTACAACCGGTTTATTACACAGAATGTAATTGCCACCAATCTCGGTATAATTGCCAAGCAGGAAAACAACAACAGTTTGATTGTAGCCGTTAATGATTTGGTGACAACCAAGCCGCTTAACGGCGTAACCGTAATGGCCTACAACTACCAACAGCAAAAAATTACCGAAGGCCGCACCGACAATGACGGCATCGTACATCTCCTTTACAACGAGCGGCCTTATGTAATCGTGGCGGTACAAGACAGGCAGAAAAGTTATTTGCGCGTGGACGACGGCGTGTCGCTTTCTTTAAGTTCATTCGATGTATCAGGAGTGGAAATAAAAAAGGGAATTAACGGATTTATTTATGGCGAAAGGGATGTGTGGCGCCCCGGCGATACGATTTTCCTGTCGTTCATATTACAGGATGTGAATGAAACATTGCCGGCAAACCACCCGGTGGTTTTTGAACTTTACAATGTGCAAAACCAATTGGTAAACCGCATTGTGAGCACTGCAAAAGACCACAGGATATACGCTTTTCCGAGCACTACCTCTCCCGATGCGCCTACCGGAAGATGGGAGGCCAAAGTTATTGTAGGCGGCGTTACTTTTAACAAGTCCGTGAGAGTAGCCACTATTAAACCAAACCGTTTGAAGATTAACACCACGTTGGATGACGACGTGATTACCGGAAATAAAAACATCAGCGGCGAGCTTGCTGTGAAATGGCTGCACGGCGCCAATGCGCCCGGATTAAAAGCCGACATTACGGCCCGGTTTACCCCGAAACGTACAACATTTAAAAGTTTTCCGGATTACAATTTTGAGGATGTAACCAAACGGGAAAGCAGCCCAACGGAAAAAACATTTACCAGATACCTGAATGAAGCCGGCAAGATGAGGTTTAATATCCCCACCGACAGCAATGACGAAACGCCTGGAACGCTACAGGCGTCACTGAATGTACGCGTTTTTGAAGAAAGCGGGGATTTCAGTATCGACAACGTGGCTGTAAACGTTATGCCTTACACGGCGTATGTAGGGCTGAAAGCGCCGAAAGGCGAAGGCTACTACAGCCGCTTGGAAACCGACAAAGACCAAACTTTTGATGTGATTACCGTGAACGACGAAGGAAAACCGGTAAAACGAGAAGTGGAAGTTAATATTTACCGCACCGAATGGAGCTGGTGGTGGTCATCTTCAAACAACAGTATAGCCAACTATACCCACCGCCTGTACCAGAACAAAGTATATTCTTCCAAACTCGTTACCGGAGCTGACGGCAAAGGCTCTTTCAATTTCAGAATCGACCAACCCGAATGGGGAATGTTTTTGGTACAGGTCATTGATCCGAAAAGCGGGCACAGCATGTCGCAACGGATATACATTGACTGGTGGTACTACGGGCGCGGCGACAACCAATCGGAGAGCGCAAGCATGCTCACGTTTAGCGCCGACAAAGAAAAGTATAATGTAGGTGAAAATGTATTGATCACTATTCCATCTACTGCCGACGCACGCGCGTTGGTGAGCTTAGAAACAGGATCGAGAATATTGCGTACGTTCTGGGTAGAATGCAATGGCCAAAAAACCGATATCTCCATTGCCACAACACCCGACATGACGCCGAATGTATATGTACACATTACGTTGTTGCAACCGCACACGCAAACCAAAAACGACCTGCCCATTCGCCTTTACGGAGTAATTCCCATTATGGTGGAAGACCCGAACACACGCCTCCACCCTGTAATTAACAGCCCTGATGTTATTCATCCCGATGAGCCTTTTGCCATTCAAGTGAGTGAACAAAACGGCAAAGAAATGAGCTACACTTTGGCTATTGTTGACGACGGATTGTTAGACCTCACCCATTTCAAAACGCCCAATCCGTGGGATCATTTCTTTAAACGGCAAGCGCTGGGCATACGCACTTGGGATGTATATAATTTCGTGATGGGCGCTTACGGCGGAAAAATTGAACAAATTTTTGCCATTGGCGGCGATGGAGATTTAGCCCAGAGCCAGAACAATACGAAAGCCAACCGTTTCAAGCCGATAGTAAAATTTGCCGGCCCCTTCACTTTAAAAGCCGGGAAAAAAGCAGAACATAAATTCACGATAAACGATTATGTAGGATCGGTACGCACTATGGTCATTGCAGGCACAAGCCATGCATACGGCACTGCCGAAAAAACCACGCCGGTACGCAGCCCGCTGATGGTGCAAGCCACCTTGCCGCGCGTGCTTGGCCCCAACGAAACGGTGTCGCTTCCTGTTACCATATTTGCAATGGAAGACCATGTAAAAAATGTAAAGGTGGAACTCCTGACCAACGACATTTTTGACGTGCTTGGCGAATCGAGCAAAAATATCACCTTCAACAAACCGGGCGACAATATGGTGTATTTCAAAATACGCACAAAAAAGAAATTAGGATACGGAAGCGTGAAAATCAAGGCCGTTTCGGGCAATGAAAAGGCCGAAAACACCATTGAAATTGACGTGCGCGCTTCAAATCCCGCCGTGGTGGACAGTAAAGAAGAAATTATCTCCGGCAACCAAACGGCTACCATAACCTTAGGCCTTCCGGGCATGGAAGGGACCAACACGGCCGAAATAGAAGTGTCGAGTATTCCGCCGCTCAACCTTGGCGAACGCTTAAATTATCTCCTCAGCTATCCGCATGGATGCCTCGAACAAACCACTTCCGGCGCATTCCCGCAACTTTACTTGGCCGATGTGGTTGACCTCAGCGAAACAAAGAAAACACAAGCGGAAAATAATATCAAATCGGCGCTAAACCGCTTAAAACTTTTTGTCACCGTATATGGCAATTTCAGCTATTGGCCGGGCGGTATGGGCTACAGTTGCGATTGGACAAACAACTACGCCGGACATTTTATGATTGAAGCCGAACAAAAAGGATACCACGTTCCCGAAGCCATGAAAGCAAACTGGATAACTGCGCAGCAAAAAGCCGCCAGAGAATGGTTGCCGGTAACAAACAGCCGCTACGAAATTTCACAAAGCGACTTTATACAGGCTTACCGGCTGTACGTACTGGCGTTGGCCAAAAAACCGGAATTGAGCGCCATGAACAGGCTGAAAGAGCGCAATGCCATTTCGCCACAAGCCAAGTGGATGTTGGCCGGCGCATACGCATTGGCCGGACAACCCGAAACGGCAAAAAATATCATCCATGACCTTCCTACTTCCGTTGCAGCGTATGACGGATCTTCGGAAACCTACGGCAGTCCTGCCCGAGACGAAGCCATGATATTGGAAATATTAACCTTGCTCGACGATAAAGAAAATGCGTTTTTATTGGCCAAGCGTATTTCCGAAGCCATGAATAGCCATACGTGGATGAGTACGCAAACCACCGCTTACTGCTTGTTGGG
>JAITQQ010000095.1 GCA_031288855.1 Prevotellaceae bacterium | reverse complement strand
TACACCTCAAAATCGTAGGTGAGCGCTGAGGTAAAACTCATGTCGCCGCCGCAAAGCCGCAAAATGCGGTAGGGAAGGCCCAATGCTTTGACCATGCCTTCCACGTGTTCCACCATTTCATTGAGCGCCCGGTAAGAGTTTTCGGGCAACTGGAGTTGCACAATTTCCACCTTGTCGAATTGGTGCAGTCGGTTGAGCCCGCGCACATCCTTGCCGTAAGAGCCGGCCTCGCGCCGGAAGCAGGGCGTGTAAGCCGTCAATTTTATTGGCAATTCCGGCGCGTTAAAAATAACGTCACGATAAATATTCGTAACCGGCACTTCGGCCGTGGGAATTAAATAAAAATTATCGGCAGTAACGTAATACATCTGCCCTTCTTTATCGGGCAAGTTTCCGGTGCAGAAACCCGACGCTTCATTCACCATCAGCGGCGGCTGCACTTCGAGGTAGCCCGCGGCAATATTGGTGTCTAAGAAAAACGAAATCAGCGCGCGTTGCAGTTTTGCGCCTAATCCTTTGTACACCGGGAACCCGGCGCCGGTAAGTTTTACACCCAAATCAAAATCAATAAGGTCGTATTTCGCGGCCAACTCCCAATGCGGCAATGCTTGTTGCAGCGCGGGCTTCACGCCGCCTTCGCGCACCACTACATTGTCTTCCGGCGTGCGTCCAGGAGGCACTGTGGCATGCGGCAAATTCGGTAACAGCACAAGGGTTTCATCAAGTTTTTTTTCTATAGCGGCGAGTTGTTGTTCTCCTGTTCTCGATTGTTCTTTCAACGCCGACGTCTTTTGTTTCGCAGCTTCCGCTTCGTCTTTCTTCCCTTCGCGCATCAACATTCCGATTTGCCTGGCTATCGTATTTTGTTCGGCAAGGTTCTTGTCGAGCTGTGTTTGCAGCGCTTTCCGCTCGTCGTCGATTTTAATAATTTCGCTGATGAGTGCGGCCGCATCAAAATGTTTGACAGCCAATCTTTCAATGACGAAAGCCGTGTTCTCGCGAATTAATTTAAGCGTTAACATATTGGTTTTTTATTTTGATACAAAAGTAGTAAATTTTTCAGCATTGGCATGAAATTTGTGAATGTATAAGAAAACTTTGTCAACATGAGGCATGAATTACCAACACTGGAATATGCGTTAGATGCTTTGTCTCCCGTGATTAGTAAGCAGACCATGGAATTGCATTGGGGGAAGCATCTGCGGGCATACATCAACAATTTGAATAATCTTATCGCCGGTACGAAATTTGAAAACGCGTCGCTCGACCGGATTGTAAAAGAGTCGGAAGGCGCGTTGTACAACAATGCAGGACAAGTATGGAACCACATGTTTTACTTCGAAGCGCTTTCGCCGAAAGCCCGGAAAGCGCCTGAGGGCAGGCTGCTCAACACCATCAATAAACAATTTGGGTCGTTGGATTCGTTTAAAGAGCAATTCAACAAATCGGCCATTGGCCTCTTCGGGTCGGGTTGGACTTGGCTGGTGCGGCAAGAAAGCGGCTCGTTATTGATTACACAGGAACAAAACGCCGGCAACCCTTTGCATAGCAAATCGGGTACGCCGCTGCTCTGCACCGATGTGTGGGAACATGCTTATTACATGGATTATCAAAACCGCCGCGCCGATTACCTCAGCGCTTTTTGGGAAGTGCTTGACTGGACAGTGGTAGAAAAATGGTTTTAAACTGCCGGCAATATCGAAACATACGAGCGGTCGCGGGCTTTCTTGCGGAATGCAACTACCCCGTCGATTAAGGCAAACAACGTGTGGTCTTTTCCTATACCTACATTTTGTCCCGGATAATGCACCGTACCGCGTTGGCGCACGATAATGTTTCCGGCTTTTGCCACTTGCCCGCCGAATAATTTAATGCCAAGACGCTTACTATGTGATTCACGTCCGTTCTTTGAACTGCCGACGCCTTTTTTGTGTGCCATATCTTCTTATTTTCTGATAAAACTTGTTATGAAATAGCTTCAATTTTAATCTGTGTCAGGGGTTGCCGGTGGCCGTTTTTCTTCTTGTAACCTTTGCGGCGTTTTTTCTTAAACACAATCACCTTGTCGGCTTTTACATGTTTCAGAATGGTTGCTTCTACCGAAACGCCTTCAAGGGTGGGAGCGCCTACGGCTACTTTTCCATCGGCGTCGGTGAGGAACACCTTGTCGAAATTTACTTTTGCCCCTTCTTCTCCCTCTAAGCGGTGAACAAATAATGTTTTCCCGGCTTCTACTTTAAACTGCTGCCCTGCGATGTCCACAATAGCGTACATATCTACTTGGTTTTTAAAGTTTCAACAGTAAGCGAACGGCTCTAACCGCTTCTTTTTCTTTGGCTTAGCTGTCATAATCATTTACTTTCCCGTAAAAAACGGGCTACAAAGGTATAAAAATTTATTTAATCTGCAAATTGTTTTTCGTTTTTTGTATCTTTGCAGCATATAATTTTTAAAAAACATTCTGATGATAAGAAACAGATTGGTTTTGTTGCTTGCTGCAGGTATTGTTGTGAGTTCGTCGTGTGTGTCCACTCAGAAATACGAATCGTTGGAAGTCGATTACCTGAGCGTGTCGCGCGACCGTGATATTTTGAATGCCAAATTGAATGAATTGAATACGGAGCGGGCGAAACTGGCTGCGCGCACCCGTGATTTGGAAATAAATATACAGGATGTACAATCGTTGAAGGATGAAAAGGAAAACCTGCAAAAACAATTAGATGAGTTACGCGACATGTTCAACCGTACCAGCGCCGCCCGTGTTTCCGAAAGTTCGGGAATGACGCGGCAGATTCAACGCGACCAGGAAGAATTGCAGCGCCGCGAAGATGAACTTAAAACGCGTAAAGCGGAATTGGAGCGTATGCAGTCGGAAGTTGAAGAGCGCAACCGCCGCTTGATTGAGCTTGAAAGCATTTTGGCACGTAAGGATTCTGTGGTGGCCGCGCTGAGGTCAAAAGTGAGCGACGCCTTGTTGGGCTTTGCCGATAAAGGGTTAACCGTAACGCAGAAAAATGGGAAAGTGTATGTGTCGATGGAAGAAAAGTTGTTGTTCAAATCGGGCAGCTACAATATTGACCCGCAAGGGGCCGAAGCCATTAAGGAATTGGGTAAAGTATTGAACGCAAATCCCGATATTAATGTCATGATTGAAGGGCATACCGACGATGTACCCTATCGCGGCAAAGGCGATTTGAAAGATAACTGGGATTTGAGTGTGAAGCGCGCTACAACGGTGGTGCGTGTTTTATTGGATTCGGGGATCGACGGAAAACGCCTGATTGCTTCGGGGCATGCCGAGTTTGCACCACTTAGCACCGGAAAAGCAACGGTGGTGCGGCAGAAAAACCGCCGTACCGAAATCATTCTCACACCCAAACTTGACGAGCTTTTCAGCATTCTTGAGTCGAATTAAATAATATGGATTCACCATTTGTTTTTTCCCAGCCTGTGTTGGCTGACAATTTTGTTGGACGAAAAAATGAACTCGCGTGGCTGTCGGCAAATCTGTTGAATGCACAGCATACCGTGCTCATCGCGCCGCCCAACTATGGAAAAAAATCGTTGGTGATGAATGCCTTTCTTCATTTGCAAAAAGAAACGGTTTTTAAATCTTGCAACCTCAACCTGTTCAATGTGCGTGACGAGACGGCTTTCTATGTAATGTTGGCTAATGGTCTGTTTCGTGCGCTGTGCACCACCAGCGACGAATGGACATTGATGGTGCAACAATTATGTGTGCTCACGCAACCTGAAGTGATTATTGACGAGTCGCGGCAAAACGAAATACGTTTGCTGTTTGATGAATCGCGCCTGATGAATCATGCCGATGAAATATTAAACTTGCCCGAAGCGTTGGCCACACTGAAAAATATCCGGGTGATTGTATGTATAGAGGACTTTCAGGATATTGAATATTTCGGCGGCACGCCTGCGTTTCAGAAAAAATTATCGGGAACATGGAAAGCGCACCGGAATGTTTGCTATCTGCTTTGTGGAAGCCGGAAAAATACCATGCGGAAACTTTTTGCCGCGGCGAATCCTTTTTATAATTTCGGTGAAATTATTCCGTTGGAGCCGCTTGATGAAAAGTTAACGGCGGATTACATTGTTAAGTCGTATTCAAAGAGCGGGCGTGTGATTACCAAAGAATTTGCCGAACAGGTTTGCCGGACAGTGTGCGGCTATCCTTACTACGTTCAACAACTTTCGCATCTTTGCTGGCTCAACACACGCGGTTTTGTGACGGAAACAGTGGTGAGCAAGTCGGTCGAAGATTTGTATGATTATAACCACCGTTTATTTAAAATGATTACCGATGCGTTGAGCCCGTCGCAGTTGAATTACATGCGGGCGGTGATTGATGGTACCGACCGTTTTAGCTCGGCGGAATCATTGGCCGCCTACAAACTTCATTCGTCGGCCAACATTGCGCGGGTGCGCGAAGCGCTGGAGAAAAAAGAAATCATGGAGTTTGGCAAAAATAACAAGCCGGCGTTCATCGACCCGGTGTTTGAATGGTGGTTTCGCCGCAGATACATGAATAAATAATGAAACGAAAAATAGTTATAGGCGTTACGGGAGCGAGCGGCGCCATTTATGCAAAACGCTTGTTCGACAAACTGTCGAAGCAGGAAGATGCGGAGGTTGCCGTAGTGTTTACCGAGAATGGCGAAAAAGTGTTCCGCTACGAAATGGGCGAGGAGGCTTTTCATGCCATTCCTTTTTCTCAATATCACAACAATGATTTTTTTGCGCCTTTCGCTTCGGGGTCGTCTTTGTTTGACACGTTGATTGTAGCGCCGTGCAGCATGGGCGCGCTCGCGCGGATTGCCGGCGGATTGGCTTCCGACTTGATTAGCCGCACTGCCGATGTGATGCTGAAAGAACGGCGAACCCTTATTCTTGTGCCGCGCGAAACGCCGTTAAATCTCATTCATTTGCAAAATATGCAGCGGATTACCGAAGCCGGCGGTGTAATTTGTCCTGCCAATCCTTCTTTTTACAGTCGCCCGCAAACGTTGAACGACGTGGCCGATACGGTTATTGACCGCGTGTTGCAGCTTGCCGGTTTCATGGTGGACACTTACCGTTGGAAAGGTTAATCGGTTACCAGAAACAAACTTTCAATAATGGCATCCGACACAAGAAAGTGTTGCGGCGGAACGCATATTCTTTCATCTCGCTGTATTAATTTTCCGGTTTGCAGGTAAGGTTTAATTTGTTGGAAAAAATAACCGGCATACTGTTCGCCGAAATGTTGGCGGATGTGCGTTGCGCTCACGCCGTTTGCCGTGCGCAGCCCGGTGAGGATGTACTCGTTGTAACGCATGGTGGGAGTTAGCGTTTCGCTGTCGAAAAACGGAAGCCCTTGCGCTAATGCGGACACATATTGTTTGTTATTGGCTTTGTTCCACTGCCTGCTCACTCCGTTGAACGAGTGTGCCGACGGCCCGATGCCAATGTAGGGCTGTTGTTGCCAATAGGCGCTGTTGTGCCGCGCTTCATAGCCCGGCCGCGCAAAGTTCGACACTTCATAATGCACGTAACCGGCTTGCGTCAACGTGTGATGCAGCAACAGAAATTGCTGTTCGCTCTCTTCTTCGTCGAGCGGTTGCAGCAAGCCTTTTTCCGCCTGTTTGCCGAGCAAGGTGCGCGGCTCAATAGTTAAGTGGTACGCCGAAATGTGCGGCACGCCTAATTCCAACGCCTGCATTAGCGTGTGTTCCCATTCTTCCCTGCGCAACGATGGAAAGCCGTACATCAAGTCAATAGTGAGGTTAGTAAATCCCGCTTCCTTAGCGTGTTTTACGCTTTCTACCGCTTGTATGGCGGTATGCCGCCGGCGCATCCATTGTAAATGCGTATTATTGAATGATTGGATACCGATACTCAACCGGTTTATCCCAAGGGCGAGCAGCGCCTCTAAATATGGCGGGGAAAGGTCGTCGGGATTAGCCTCCAACGTAACTTCCGAAAATTCTTTTACGTCGAAAACAGTTTGCGCTTTTTGCAGCAACAATTTTAATTCCGAAGACGCCAATAAACTGGGCGTTCCGCCGCCGAAGTAGAGCGTAACGGGGCCTTGCGCTGAAGGCGGAAAGTAATTGCAACGCAATTCCATCTCGTGTAGTAATGCGTGCAACATTTCGCGTCGCCCTTCCATCGAAATGATGGAATAAAAATCGCAGTAGGCGCATAACTGCTTGCAAAACGGGATGTGTATGTAAATACCTTTCAAGGGAATCGTGCTTAGTCCTACAAAATTAGTATATTTTTTACAAAAAGTGTATCTTTGTATGTTAAATATTATGCATATTATTTTATGAAAAAATATTTCTTTTTATTGTGTTTTATACTGTATGGCGCGTTGTTGCCGGCGCAGCAACCTTCTGCATCGTGGAAAGTTACGGCGCAGCCCGGAACGGAAGGAGAAGTGGAATTGCTTTTTACCGTTACGATATTGCCGGGATGGTATATTTATAGTACCGAAGCGTTTGACGGCCCTGTACCCACGTCTGTTTCCTTTGTGGCTGACGCCGGATTTGAGCCGGTGGGTACGCTCAAAGAGTTAAATCAATCAAAGGAAAAATATGATGAAGGCTTTGGCGTGAAGGTGAAAATTTTTGAAGGCACGGCGCAATTTTCACAGAAGATACAACTGAAGGCGGACAAGGCGTTTTTAATAAAAGGCACGGTGGTCTATCAATCGTGCAATGGAGCGTCGTGCACGTATGAGGAAGAAGAATTTCAAGTTCAAATAGCCGGTGTGGAAAGCGCCGCACAGGATGATAAAACGTTGTGGATGTTTTTGCTGATTGCCTTTGTGGCGGGACTGGGCGCGGTGTTTACGCCTTGCGTCTTTCCTATGATTCCGATGACGGTGAGTTTTTTTATCAGCGGCAATCAAAAGTCGGGTGTTGCACGCGGGTTGATTTTTGGCATTTCCGTTACGGCGATATATGCGTTGGTGGGCTTGTTGGCCGCCATATTCAAGAGCGCCGATGCTGCCGATGCGCTGAGTTCGCACTGGATTCCAAACCTTATTTTTGCTGTACTGTTTCTTGCTTTTGCACTTTCGTTTTTCGGCGCTTTTGAAATTACTTTGCCCACAGGCCTTGCCAACAAAGCTGACAGCAAAGCCGACCGTAGTGGTGCATTCGGCGCTTTTTTCGTGGCGTTTGCGTTGGTGGTGGTGTCGTTCTCGTGTACCGGCCCGTTTGTGGGGTCTATTTTAGTAGAAGCCATGAGCCACGGCATTGCCTTGAAACCGGTATTGGGCATGCTCGTGTTTGGCTTGGCGTTGTCGCTTCCTTTCGTCGTGTTCTCGTTCTTCCCGTCGTGGGTGAAAAAAATGCCCAAGTCGGGCGGGTGGCTCAACATGGTGAAAGTGGTGTTTGCCTTCATTTTGTTGGCGTTTAGTTTGAAGTATCTTGCGGTGGTGAATCAATATTTCGGATGGAATATGTTGTCGCGCGAAGTGTTTATTGCGATATGGATAGTTTGCGCTGCGTTGCTCGGCTTGTATTTTCTTGGCCGCCTGCGCTTGGCGCACGACAGCGCCACAGAACATGTAAGTGTGGTGCGCTTGTTGTTTGCGATGGCCTCGTTTACGTTCGCGCTTTATTTATTGCCCGGGTTGTTCGGTGCGCCGTTGCCTGCGCTGTCAGGTATCGTGCCCGAGCCGAAAGGCGTTTCGGTGTTTGCGCCGCAGGCTACAAACGATGCAGATGCCGCATACGGACAAGGGTTGTGCGGTGCAGCGAAATACAGTAGCCCTGCCCACCGGTTGCCTTATGGATTGCCGGCTTATCACGATATTGACGAAGCAGTGGCTTGCGCGAAACAACAAAATAAACCGGTGTTGCTGGTCTTTAAGTTCGACAATTGCAGTGTGTGCAAAAGCATGGAAGGCAAGGTGTGGAGCAATGAACAGGTGTTGGAATTATTGCGCAACAAAGTGGTTATAGCGTCGCTCTACGTGGATGATAAAACCGAGCTTCCCGAAAGCGAATGGGTTACTTCCACCATTGACGGAAAA
>JAITQQ010000077.1 GCA_031288855.1 Prevotellaceae bacterium | reverse complement strand
TCACAGGCGCGCTCCGCCACTTTCCATGCAATGGATTTTTCATTTAACGCGCCAAAAATCAAGCCACGTTTTCCTTTTAATAAATTATACATATCTTTATCATTTAATTTTTTGGAATGCAAAGATAAGAAACTTTTTTATGAATCAACCTGATGATATTTACAAAACCCTTGCCGCGCCTTGCTCCGGCGTGTTTAAGGACAAAGGCAGCAAGTTTTTAGCCTACGCTTTTCCGGTCGATACGGCGGATGAGGTAAAGCAGCATGTGCAGCGTTTGAAGAAGGAATACTTTGACGCGCGGCATCATTGCTATGCCTACCGCATAGGCGTGCATGGCGAACAGTGGCGCGCCAATGATGACGGCGAGCCCTCGTCCACCGCCGGAAAGCCGATACTGGGGCAGTTGCTCTCGCGGGATTTGACGAACGTGCTGGTGGTGGTGGTGCGCTATTTCGGCGGTATACTGCTCGGCGTGCCGGGGCTTATCAACGCCTACCGCAGCGCGGCTTCCGAAGCATTGGCCAATGCACAGATTGTGGAAAGAACAGCGAAAACGCCACTTACTTTCCGTTTTTCGTATGAGGCCATGAATGATGTGATGAAATTGCTGAAAGACGAAAAGGCGGACATCCTTTCCCAACAGTTCGACGCCGAGTGTGTCATTGACATCGCTGTTCCGCGCAGCCGGGCGGATGACATACGCAAAAAATTGGACAAAGTGCAGGTTGGGTTTGAAGCGTATCCCCGGCACAGTGTATAAAATTTGTTCAATTTTCTGTAAAATCTTTTGAAGGAAAGAATGTTTTAAGTTTACGGAAAATTTTTTGCGAATGATATTTCCGATCACCGAACAAGTCACCGCATAGCAGTTTACAAAAATGCCGACTGACAATATTGGGCAAACAATTGAAAGAGAGTTTGTGCAAGGCGGGCTAATCAACCATTTCGCATATTGTTGTAAAATTTCGGAAATGGTTGTATCTTTGTATCATGCTTTATTCCGAATATCATGCCAAAAAGTTTAGTTTCTATTCACGATTTTTCGAAAGACGAGTTGCTTTACATCGTAAAACAGGCGGCGGCTTTTGAGAATGACCACCGCCCTGTGCTTAAGGGGAAAGTAGTAGCCACCATCTTTTTTGAGCCGTCGACTCGCACGCGCCTCAGTTTTGAAACCGCAGCCAACCGCCTTGGCGCCAGTGTGGTGGGATTTTCCGACGCCGACAATACCAGCGTCTCGAAAGGCGAAACGCTCAAAGACACCATCATGATGATTTCAAATTATGCCGACCTCATTGTGATGCGCCACCCCAAAGAAGGCAGCGCGCGCTATGCCGCCGAGATTTCACGGGTACCCATCATCAATGCCGGTGACGGCGCCAACCAGCACCCCTCGCAAACGCTGCTCGACATGTACTCCATTCAAAAAACGCAAGGCCGGCTCGACAACCTTACCATCACCATGGTGGGCGACCTGAAATACGGACGCACCGTACATTCGTTGCTGCAAGCCATGTCGCACTTCAACACGCGCTTCAAATTTATTGCGCCGCCCGAATTGCGCATGCCCGAAGAGTATAAACACTACCTGTCTGAACGCGGGCTTTCGTTTACCGAGCACACCGAACTTGCCGAAAACATTAATGATGCCGACATTCTTTACATGACCCGCGTACAACGTGAACGCTTTTCCGACCCTATCGAGTACGAAAGAGTGAAGAATGTGTATGTATTGAAAAATAGTTTGCTGAAAGATACGAAACCCAACATGAAAATTCTGCATCCGCTGCCGCGCGTCAATGAAATTAGCGCCGATGTGGACAATAACCCAAAAGCCTACTATTTTGAACAGGCCCGCAATGGCGTATTTACCCGCATGGCTATTATTCATTATTTGTTGGAAGCTAATCGTTAAACTTTCTTGAACATGGAACGCGAAAAACAACTCAAGGTAAACGCTATCAAAGACGGAACGGCGATTGACCGTATTCCTTCTTCTCAACTTTTCAAGGTTATTGAAATTCTCGGATTGGAAGATTGCGACAGCCAGATTACTTTTGGAATGAATTTGGAAAGTAAACATTTGGGAAGTAAGGCCATCATTAAAATCTCCGGCCGTTTTTTTGAAGAAGATGATATCAACCGCATCGCATTGATTGCGCCTGAGGCCAAATTCAATATCATCAAGGATTATGAAGTGGTCGAAAAACGGCAAGTTACGGTGCCCGGCACCATCGTAGGAATAGCCAAATGTTTTAATCCGAATTGCATTACCAACCACCAGCCTGTTACTACCCGGTTTACCACCAAACATGCCGACAGGGGGCTGCTTCTTGTGTGTCATTATTGTGAAAAAGTAACCGACGAACATAACTTGAACATTATTAGTAAAAATTCCTGAACGCTGTTTATTTTGTAAGTAAAAATGGCGAAGTGACAAGTAAATGTCACTTTTTTCTTTGGTTTTATGAGAAATTATTTGTATTTTTGATGTATTGTAGATAGCAAAAAGTAACTAAAATAAAGTAATCCTGAATATGAAAACTGTACACAATTTTAATGCGGGGCCATGTGTGCTTCCGAAAGATGCTATTAATGCGGGTATTGAAGCGTTGAAAGAGTTTAAAAGCAGCGGCATGTCTGTTCTTGAAATTTCACACCGTTCTAAAGACTGGGAAGCTGTGATGGCCGAATGTGAAGCGCAGTGGCGCGAATTGTTGAACATCCCCGCCGATTATAAAGTTCTTTTTCTCAGTGGAGGCGCCAGCACTCAGTTTTTGATGGTTCCTTTTAACTTGTTTCATAAAAAGGCGGCTTACCTTGAAACCGGTGTGTGGGCGAAAAAAGCCTACGCCGAAGCCAAAGGATTGTTTGGCGAAGCGGCGGTGAAAGTGGCTTCGTCGGCCGACAGGAACTATACTTACGTGCCGAAGCAGTATGATATTCCAAAGGACGCTGATTATTTTCACATCACCACAAACAATACCATTTACGGAACGGAAATACACAAGGATTACGACTGCCCCGTAACGTTGGTGGCCGATATGTCGTCTGATATTATGAGCCGCCCTGTGGACGTGTCGAAATACGGACTGATTTACGGCGGTGCGCAAAAGAATGTGGGCACGGCGGGCGTGACGTTTGTCATTGTTCGCGAAGATATTTTAGGAAAGACGGAGCGCTACATTCCCACCATGCTTGATTATACCACACACATTAAAAACGGCTCGATGTTCAACACCCCGCCGGTGTTCCCGATTTTGATTATGAACGAAACACTGAAATGGGTGAAAGCGCAAGGCGGCGTGACCGGCATGTATAAGAAAAATGTGGAAAAAGCGGCGCTGTTGTATGATGAAATCGACCGCAATAAAGTGTTTATTGGCACGGCCGAAAAGGAAGACCGTTCGCTGATGAATATTTGCTTTGTGATGAACAAAGGATATGAAGAGAAAGAAGAGGCGTTTATGAATTTTGCGAAAGAGAAAGGCATGGTTGGCATCAAGGGGCACCGCTCTGTGGGCGGCTTTCGCGCATCGGTTTACAACGCTTGCCCTAAGTCGAGCGTAGAAGCCTTGGTAAAATGTATGCAGGAATTTGAAAAAATGTTGAATTGAAAATATACCGATGAAGATACTTGTAGCTACCGATAAGCCATTTGCCAAAGCGGCAGTGGACGGAATAAGAAAAATTACCGAAGAAGCGGGATTTGAGCTTTTCCTGTTGGAAAAATATACGGATGTGAACGACTTCTACAAGGCCGTAGCCGATGTGGATGCCCTAATTGTGCGAAGCGATAAAGTGACGAAAGAAGTGGTTGATGCGGCAAAAAACCTGAAAATCGTAGTGCGCGCGGGCGCCGGCTATGACAATCTCGACTTGGCTGCGTGCACAGCGCGCGGCATTGTGGCGATGAACACGCCCGGACAAAACTCCAACGCAGTGGCCGAACTGGCCGCAGGCATGATGGTGTACATGGCGCGCAACACCTTTCATCCGGGCACAGGCTCGGAGTTGAAAGGGAAGAAACTGGGTATTCACGCTTACGGAAACGTGGGCAAGCTGGTGGCGCGTATCGCCAAGGGGTTTGGGATGGAAGTGTATGCGTTCGACCCGTTCGTGAAAGCAGATGATATTACGAAAGACGGCGTGAAGGCGCTGTCAACGGTTGATGAACTTTACAGCACTTGCCATTATGTGTCGCTGCACATTCCGGCCACCGAGAAAACGAAACAGTCAATCGGCTACAATCTGCTTTCCAAAATGCCGAAGGGCGCTTGTTTAGTGAATACCGCACGCAAGGAAGTGATTCATGAAGACGAATTGTTAAGGGCAATGGAAGAACGTGCCGACTTGAAATATGTGTCGGATATTGCGCCCGACAACCACGCCGTGTTGCAGGAAAAGTTTGGTGCACGTTATTTTTCTACTCCGAAGAAAATGGGCGCTGAAACCGCCGAAGCCAACATCAATGCGGGCTTGGCTGCCGCTCGCCAAGTAGTAAATTTCTTCAAAAACGGAGATAAAACATTCCAGGTAAATTGAGTAAAGTATGGTAAAAATAAAACCTTTTGCGGCATTGCGGCCGCCGAAAGAATTAGTCAAAGAGGTGGCTTCGCGCCCTTACGACGTGTTAAACTCGCAGGAAGCGAAAG
>JAITQQ010000064.1 GCA_031288855.1 Prevotellaceae bacterium | reverse complement strand
GAAGGGTTGTTGGCAACGTCTATAATAATGCCGTATCCGTCATCGGTAGCCACTTCCTTAACGGCGTTAGCCACCTTGTCCTGCAAGGGTTTCAACAGCTCTTCCGTTTTTTTGGAAAGAGTGCCGTCTTGTCCGAAATACTTGCGTTGCATTTCTTTCACCGCCTGTTCCTTGCTGATGATTTCTTCTTCACGCCGTTTTTTCATGTCTTCGGTAAGCAACACCTTATCGGCTTGGTAGGCTTTGTAAAGTTCGTCTACTTTCTGGTAGCCGGCTTCCACTTCTTTCTGATATTCCTCACGCAGGCGCTCCAATTGCCCTTGCGCAGTTTTGTAAGAAGGAATTTTGTTTAAAATAGTTTCGGTATTGATATATCCGATTTTTTGCGCTGTGGCGATACTTAGTATGCCAAACAACATGGCAAGAGTAAACAAAAACCGTTTCATAATATATATTTTTTTCGTTATAAATTTTCCACTTACATAGGCATGCCGAAGGTGAAATGAATCTGGCCGCCGCCGGCATTCGGGTAATGGGGCACATTGTCGAAGCCGTAACCCCAGTCAATGCCCAATGTGCCGACGATGGGCAGCATGAGGCGTACGCCAATGCCCGCCGAGCGCTTAATAGCAAAAGGATTGAACTTGTCAAATGCCGACCAGGCATTGCCGCCTTCAAAAAACACATACGCGAAAATTTGCGCCTGAGGCTGCATAATCACAGGGTGGCGCAATTCCACCGTAAATTTATCGTAAATATGCCCGGCATACGCGCCGTTTACCACCGGCGTAACAGAGGAATTGACGTATCCGCGCAAGGCGATATTTTCCTGTCCGTAACGGTTAAACCCGCTCATACCGTCGCCGCCGAGTATGAATGCTTCGAACGGAGAGTAGCCCCAATCGGAATTGTAATACGCAAGAAAGCCGAACTGCGCCCGCGTCATGAGCACGAAGTCGCCGATAAGCTGTGTGTATAAAGCGCCTTTAAATGTCCATTTATGATACTCAATCCACTTGTATCGTTCGCTGTCGGATATAGTTTTATAATCTTTATTCGTAAAGAGAGAGTAAGGAAGCGTTAACTGCAATCCCAATGAGAAGTCGGAGCCCTTACGGGGATAAATGGGTTGGTCGGTGGAATTGCGCCCGAATATGATATTAAAACTAAAATTGTTTGACTGCCCGTCGGAAAACAAGAAGTAGCTACGCCAATTGCTCAATACATAGTGTTGCAGTGATATGCCGGTGTAAAGGGTAAAATAGCTGTCAGGCCATTTCAGGCGTTGTCCGATACCCACCGACAGCCCGTAGGTTTCGAGTGATTGGGTAACGGACTGAAAATAGTACCCGTCGGTTTCGCGGGTATAGTAAGCCGACAGCGACAGCGACGTCGGTTTTTTGCCGCCTAACCAAGGTTCCACAAAACTGATTGAAGTAGCAGTATAATAAGAGCCGTTGGTTTGGAAACGCAGCGCTAATGTTTGCCCGTCGCCGGAGGGAACAGGGCGCCACGCGCCTTTTTTAAACATCCGCCCGATAGAAAAATTGGAGAACTTCAATCCTACGGTTGCAATAAATGTATTGCCGCCGTAACCGCCCGACAACTCAATCTGGTCGTTCGATTTTTCTTCCACATTGAACGTGACGTCGGCCGTACCATCACGCTCATTGGGCACTAATTTATATCCCTCTGCCGACATCAGCTTTTCAGCGTCAAAGTTGTTCGACTGTGCCAACTCGCGCAACGAACGCTCAAAATCCGATTTGCTGAACAGGTAACCCGGGCGGGTCCACAATTCACGGCGAATCACATGCTCGTTGGTTTTCGTGTTCCCGGTAATGTTTATGCGGTTGAACGTGGCTTGCTTGCCCTCAAAAATACGCATTTCGATGTCGATGGAGTCGCCCACGATGTTCACCTCGACAGGATGCACGTTGAAAAACAAATACCCTTGATCCATGTATTGCGTGCTCACCGACGCCTGATCTGTTTGCAGCATTTTTTCCATGGCCACCACGTCATACACATCGCCTCTTTTAATGCCCAAGATGCTACTTAAAACCACAGAAGGAATAATGGTGTTGCCCACCCAGGTGATATCCCTGAAATAGTAACGCCGGCCTTCGTCAACAGTGATTTTAATACCTAATCGCTTATCGTTAATATAATATATCGAATCGGAAACAATGGCGGCGTCACGGTATCCTTTTTCGTTGTAATAACGAATCAGGCTTTCTTTGTCGTTCGGATATTCTTCATCGTTGAATTTCTTACTGCTGAAAAGGTTCCGGAGGCGCATGTCTTTGGTCTTCTTCATGGATTTTCGCAACTTGCGGTCCTTGATTTTTTCATTGCCTTCAAAATAAATCCTTTTAATTTTTACTTTCGAATTTTTCTTAATATCAAAAGTAACCTTTACCGCATTAGGCACCAGCGTGTCGGCTTCCTGTATGATGTTGACTTCCGCCTTCCGGTAACCTTTTTCGGCATAAAATGATTTGATGGCATCAGTAGAAACCTTGAGCAGGTAATCCGACACCTCGCTGCCGCGGCGAAGATGAAGTTTTTCACGCAAATCGTCGCGTTCACCCTTTTTCGCACCTTTAAAATTCCATGCCGACACACGCGGGCGTTCGGTCAATTGAATGTCGAGGTATATTTTATCGCCCTCAATTTTTGTAGCGGAAACAACAATGTCGGAAAAGTGCCGTTGCGCCCAAAGCCTTTTCAAAGCGAGCGAAATATCTTCGTTGGGAATTTTGACCGTGTCGCCTTTGGCTACGCCGATAAAAGAAAGTATTTGCTCAGGATTGAGGTATTTTACGCCTGAAATCGTAATGTCGGCAATAACAAACTCCCGCGGATTTGCGGGGTCAAACGTGATATTTACCTTGCCCGAATCGGCCTGTTGTTGCGCAACAAGCGTTGTGGTTGTGGCAAGGAGTGCGGACACGACAAGTATTACAATAGCATAAAAATGTATATATTTGGATAACTTCATATCTTAAAATAATCATGCAAAGGTAGAAAAAAATACCATACTTCAGCGGGTTTTTATTTGTTCTCCGGTCTGCCCAAACCGCCGTTCGCGTTTATTATATTCATTTAGAGCTTCTAAGAAGT
>JAITQQ010000026.1 GCA_031288855.1 Prevotellaceae bacterium | reverse complement strand
CAGCGGATTGCGGATTTCGTGCGCCGCGCCTGCCGCCAATTGCCCAAGTATAGCCAGACGGTCGGCGCGGTACATCTTTCTGATGCGCTCGCCCTGCTCTTCATAGAGCGTGGTGTTCTTGAGCGCAAAAGAGGCCTGGTCGAATAGCAAACGCAGTAAATTAATATCCTGCCCGGAAAAATTTCCACCGTCGGAACGCTTGCCCAGCATCACAAACCCGTTGAGGCGGTTCATCACTTTCAGCGGAAAAATCAACACTATGCCGGCTTGGAGAATCAACTCCTGTTCATCGTCGGAAAAATAGGACATGACGTCGTCCATCCGGGAAACATGAAAATACGTTTCGTTTACCGACAACCAATTAATCAATTTGCTGTGGTGCGTAAAATATATTTGGTGAAAGAACGCGTCTTTTTGTTTATCCACGCGAATATATTTTTCGGTTTCGGCGTTCAGCAGAAAAATCGCAATCCGGCTGACCGGCAAAATTTGCAGGATTTTTGACACGATATTGTTCACCAGCAAATCCCTGTCGACAATCAATATCAACGAACGGTTAAATTCGGCAAGCATTGTGCGGGAAAATCCCTCTTTTTCATGTTTCTTTTTAGGTAAAGCCATAGCGTGACGTTTTTACCTTCCAGATTGGTTATGTGCTGCAAAGGTAGCAAAAAATCGATTGCAAACGGCATAGTGAATTATGACCCATCTCTTTGTGTTGTTAATTAAAGCATTTATCACTACTTTTGTGTCTGAAATTCTAAGTAAAAGTGAATAATTATGGATATTCAAAAGATAGATAAACGCGAACTTTTCGACAATATCTGCAACTTGCTTGCGGAAGCAAGACGGGCAATCGTCAGAAACGTAAATCAAACCATGGTTTATACTTATTATGAAATAGGCAGAATGATTGTTGAAGACGAGCAACAAGGCAGCAACCGCGCGGAATATGGTAAACAGGTTTTGATTGAACTGTCGAAACGTTTAACCAATGAATTTGGCAAGGGATTTTCTTTCTCAAATCTTAGCCAAATGCGTCAATTTTACCTTGCCTATTCGAGTAGTCAAATTCTTCAGACAGTGTCTGAAGAATTTCAAAGCGTTGACAATAAAAATATTGTATTAAATTCTTATTGTTTTAAACTCAGTTGGTCGCATTATCTCAAGTTGATGCGAATAGAAGACCGTGCCGAACGCCGTTTTTACGAAATTGAGGCAATGGCCAACAACTGGAGTCTACGGGAATTGCAGCGGCAATGTGACAGCGCTTTGTATCAACGACTGGCATTGAGCAGAGATAAGCAGGGCGTAAAAGAGTTATCGGAGAAAGGACAAGTCATCGAAAAGCCCGAAGATGCACTCAAAGACCCGTTTATTTTGGAATTTGTAGGATTGCCCGAAAATATCCGGTATTCCGAAAGCGAACTGGAACAAAAATTGATTGACAAGCTGGAACATTTTATGCTTGAATTGGGCAAAGGTTTTACGTTTGCCGGCAGACAGGTACGAATATCCATCGACGAGAAGCATTTTAGAGTTGATTTGGCTTTCTTCAACCGTTATTTGAAAGCCTTCGTATTGGTTGATTTGAAAATAGGAGAGCTGACGCATCAGGATATTGGTCAAATGCAAATGTATGTCAATTACTACGACAGATTTGTACGTCTGGAAGATGAAAACAAGACAATCGGGATTATTTTATGTCAGGATAAAAGCGAAACGCTTGTCAAAATAACATTGCCCGAAGACAACAAACAGATTTTTGCAAGTCGCTACCAGACTGTTTTACCAAGCAAGGAAGAATTTAAAAAATTAATTGCGCAATAAACTAAAGCGTTTTCGGACTATAAAGAGAATTACTTCCGCTTTTGATATTCCATTCTCTTATATTTCGGCAGTTTTTTTGTTACTTCTTCCACAGAATGGTTAATCAGTTCCGCAATCAATTTGTCGGGGACGTCACTTTGAATATAAACCGTAATCCAATGCCTCTTATTCAAATGGTAGCCGGAAGTAATACCCTGATAATGTTCCCTCAGATAAATGGATTTATCGGGATGACATTTCATAGTAACGCAAAACCTGCCGTCTTTCGGCGTCAGGGGAAAATAAGCAAACATTTTTCCCATTATTTTGTAAACCATGGTGTCGTCGTCAAATGGCATACATTCGATGGCTTCTTTTACCGTAAGACAATGTTCGCGTAATTCTTCTATGTTCATTCTTTTTATCATTTATACAAATGGTATCGGGTACAAAGATAGTAAATGAATGCGGAATTTATAGGCGGTTCTTGTGTTTTTCGATCGAAATATCTTACCTTTGTGTTATACAATATGACTTACAACATCGAAATGCTGAAAACGTTTTATGCGCAATTCCCCGGCAAAGTCGACAGGATACGCAACCGCATCGGTCGTCCGCTGACGCTGGCGGAAAAAATTTTGTATGCGCATCTGTATGATGCAAAGGATTTGAAGACCTACAGGAGGGGCGTCGATTACGTCAATTTCCGCCCCGACCGCGTAGCCATGCAGGACGCCACGGCGCAGATGGCGCTCCTGCAATTCATGAACGCGGGAAGGGAAAAGTCGGCTGTTCCGGCAAGCGTGCACTGCGACCACCTCATACAGGCCGACCTCGGCGCCGACGCCGACATCCGGACGGCAAAGGATGTCAACCGCGAGGTGTATGACTTTCTGAAAACCGTATCGAACAGGTTCGGCATCGGGTTCTGGAAGCCGGGAGCCGGCATTATCCATCAGGTGGTGCTCGAAAATTATGCCTTCCCGGGCGGGATGATGATCGGCACAGACTCGCACACGCCCAATGCGGGCGGCTTGGGAATGATTGCCGTTGGCGCAGGCGGAGCCGATGCGGTGGACGTGATGAGCGGCATGGAATGGGAATTGAAAATGCCCGAACTGATCGGCGTCAGGCTGACCGGACGACTGAACGGCTGGACGGCGCCAAAAGACGTTATCCTGAAACTGGCCGGTATGCTGACCGTCAAAGGCGGCACGAATGCTATCATCGAATATTTCGGCGAGGGCACTTCGTCGCTTCCGGCTACGGGCAAGGCCACTATCTGTAACATGGGCGCCGAAGTGGGCGCCACGGCGTCGATATTTCCCTTCGACCATAACATGGCATCGTATCTGCAACAGACCGGACGGAAGGAGGTGGCCGCATGGGCGGAAAACATCGCTCCCTGCTTGCAGGCCGACAGGGAAACGGTTGAAAATCCCGGACAGTACTTCGACCGTATCGTCGAAATCGACCTTTCGACGCTGGAACCCTACATTAATGGTCCCTTTACGCCCGACGCGGCTACGCCGCTGTCTGAGTTCGCCGCCCGCGTGAAAGCAGGCGACTATCCGCAGCGGATGGAGGTAGGACTGATCGGCTCGTGTACCAATTCGTCGTATCAGGATTTGAGCAGGGCGGCTTCCGTGGCACGGCAGGCGCGGGAAGACAAAATTCCGGTTGCCGCTTCGCTGATTGTCAATCCCGGCTCGGAACAAATCCGGCATACCGCCGCCCGCGACGGCATTATCGGCGATTTCGAGAAAATCGGCGGACTGGTTATGGCGAACGCCTGCGGCCCGTGCATCGGGCAGTGGAAACGGCACACCGACGACAATACGCGCCGGAATGCTATCGTTACGTCATTTAACCGTAATTTTGCGAAGCGCGCCG
Source organism: Prevotellaceae bacterium (assembly GCA_031288855.1). The sequence goes on along the minus strand of JAITQQ010000026.1, from coordinate 3,418 downwards.
ACGGCAATCCCAACACGTATGCGTTCGTGGCGTCGCCCGAGCTGACAATGGCGCTGACGATTGCCGGTGATTTGTGCTTTAATCCCCTGAAGGATTTGCTGAAAACGGAAGACGGCCGCGACGTTATGCTCAGGGCGCCGGAAGGTGCGGATTTCCCGCCGGACGGATTCGAGGTGAACGACAACGGCTACGTCGCACCGGACAACAACCCGGCGGAAGTGCAAATCGATCCCTCGTCGGAACGCCTGCAACGCCTGCAACCGTTCCTCCCCCCACAGGAGGGCGACCTCGCCGGGATGCCGCTACTAATCAAAACACAGGGCAAGTGCACAACCGACCATATCTCCATGGCTGGGACGTGGCTGCGCTTCCGGGGACACCTCGATCACATTTCGGACAACATGCTGATGGGCGCTGTCAATGCGTTTAACGGCAAAACCAATCTGGTGTTGAACCAGCTGACGGGAGAATACAGCGCCGTTTCGGCTGTTGCAAGGCGCTACCGGGCAGCAGGCATTTCGTCGATTGTTGTTGCCGAAGACAACTACGGCGAAGGTTCCTCGCGCGAACATGCGGCAATGGAACCGCGTTTCCTGAACGTCAGAGTAATTCTTGCGAAAAGTTTTGCCCGCATCCACGAAACGAACCTGAAGAAACAGGGCATGCTGGCGCTCACGTTTGCCGTTAAGGACGACTATGACAAAATCAGGGAAAACGACTGCATTACGGTCGAAGGCACGGAGAGTTTCAGTCCGGGCAAACCGCTTGCCGTAGTCCTGCACCACACCGACGATACGGAGGACAGATTTCTCGCCAACCATTCGTTTAACGATTTGCAAATCGGCTGGTACCGGGCAGGAAGCGCGCTGAACTATTTGAATAATTAGAATACGACGGATATGAAAATAGAAAAGAAATCGACCCGCCTGTCCGTTCCCGACAACGTGACGATCCCCTATATCGAGGGAGACGGCATAGGGGCGGAGATTACGCCGGTTGGACAGGCAATTGTCGACGCGGCCGTGAAGAAAGCCTACGGCGGAAAACGCGCCATCGGGTGGAAAGAAGTCCTGGCCGGCGGCAAATCGTATGAACAGACAGGCAACTGGCTTCCCGACGAAACACTGGAGGCCTTCCGCGAATACCTCGTAGGCATCAAAGGCCCGCTGACAACGCCCGTGGGCGAAGGTATCCGTTCGCTGAATGTGGCGCTGCGTCAAACGCTCGACCTGTATGTCTGCCTGCGCCCGGTACGCTGGTTCAGGGGCGTTGAGTCGCCGGTGAAGGAGCCGCAGAAAGTCGACATGGTGATCTTCCGCGAGAACACGGAAGACATCTACGCCGGTATCGAATGGCAACAGGGCACTCCCGAAGCCGCCCGGTTCCTCCGGTTCCTGACCGGCGAAATGGGCGTCACCAAAATCCGTTTTCCGCAGACCTCCTCGTTCGGCGTCAAGCCGGTATCGGTCGAAGGCACCGAACGGCTGGTACGCGCAGCCATCCGCTACGCGCTGGAGCACGGACGTCAGAACGTGACGCTGGTACACAAGGGCAACATCATGAAATTTACCGAAGGCGGCTTCAAACACTGGGGATACGCGCTGGCCGAACGCGAATTTTCAAAAGAAATGGCCGAAGGAAAAATCGTTGTCAAAGACGTGATTGCCGACGCATTCCTGCAAAATACCCTGCTGACGCCCGAAAAATATTCGGTTATCGCCACCTTGAACCTCAACGGCGACTATATATCCGACCAGCTGGCCGCCATGGTGGGCGGCATCGGAATAGCGCCGGGCGCCAATATCAATTACAACAGCGGCCATGCTATCTTCGAAGCCACGCACGGAACGGCGCCCGACATCGCCGGAAAAGACATGGCCAACCCTTCGTCGCTCATCCTCTCGTCGGTAATGATGCTCGAATATATCGGGTGGAACGAAGCCGCCGCCTTGATTACCGCCGCCATGGAACGGGCATTCATGAACGGCGAGGCCACCGCAGACCTCGCCCGCTTTATGCCCAACGGGAAACCGCTCGGGACAAAAGCCTTTGGAGAAAGAATAAAAGCAACGATTTAAAAAAAACGCCCCATTATGAAAAAAGAATATTTAATCTACAAGTTGTCGGAATCGGTGAAAACGACATGCACGATAGACAACGATTTGTTTGTAAAGTATAACGTGAAGCGCGGACTTCGCAACGATGACGGCACGGGCGTACTGGTAGGCCTTACCCAGATAGGAAACGTTGTTGGCTACGAAAGGGCAGACGACGGTACACTGAAAGCCATCCCCGGAAAACTGTATTACCGGGGATATGACATCGAAGACATCGTGCACGGACTGATCCGGGAAGAGCGCTTCGGACTGGAAGAAGTGGCCTTCCTGATGCTCTCGGGAAGACTGCCCGACAGGGAAGAACTGGCCAACTTCCGCGAACTGATCAACGACAACATGCCGCTGGAACAAAAAACGAAGATGAATATCATCGACCTCGAAGGACAAAACATCATGAACACCCTTGCGCGCTGCGTGCTTGAGATGTACAACTTCGACCCGAACCCCGACGACACGTCGCCCGAAAACCTGATGCGCCAGTCCATACAGCTCATCTCCCGGTTTCCGGCCGTCGTTGCCTATGCCTACAACATCTACCGTCACAGCACGCAGGGCCTTTCGCTGCATATCCGTCACCCGAACGAACTCCTCACCATTGCGGAGAATTTCCTCTACATGCTGAAAAAGGCCTATACCCCGCTCGAAGCCCGCACGCTCGACCTCCTGCTCGTGCTACAGGCCGAACATGGAGGCGGCAACAACTCTACCTTTACCGTCCGGGTGACGAGTTCGACCGGAACAGACACCTATTCGTCAATTGCAGCCGGCATAGGCTCGCTCAAAGGACCGCTGCACGGAGGCGCCAACATTCAGGTTGTCGACATGTTCAGCCATCTGAAAAAGAATATCCGGGACTGGAAGAACGTGGAAGAAATCGACGCCTATTTCCTCCGGATGCTCAACGGGGAAGTATACAACAAGACGGGACTGATATACGGCATCGGGCATGCGGTGTACACGATCTCCGACCCGCGGGCAATCCTCCTCAAGGAACTCGCGCGCGACCTTGCGAAGGAAAAAGGCCGGCACGAAGAATTCGCCTTCCTCGAACTGCTCGAAGCACGCGCCATCGAATCGTTCTACAACTTCAAGGGAAGCAAAAAACGCGTATCGTCGAACATCGACTTCTATTCGGGGTTCGTGTACGAGATGATCGGGCTTCCGCAAGAAATCTATACGCCGCTGTTCGCCATGGCGCGCATCATCGGCTGGACGGCGCACCGCATCGAAGAACTGAACTTCAAGAGCAAACGCATCATCCGCCCGGCCTACCGGAACATCCTCGACTCACAACCCTACCG
>JAITQQ010000020.1 GCA_031288855.1 Prevotellaceae bacterium | reverse complement strand
CGGATTTGAACCGTCGACCTGCTCATTACGAATGAGCTGCTCTACCGCTGAGCTAAGGAGGCGTAATTTCAAAAAGGGTGACAAATGTAGTGAATATATTTTTAATAACCTAATTGTTCGTTCAGCTTTTCCTTATCAACCATGCGCTCTTGCAGGTGTTTCCGGTAACAATCAATTCTTTCAGCGGAAATATTTTTATCGATAAGGCCCAACCATTCCAACGCCAATTCATATTCACCTATCATTTCAGCGCCTATAGCCATGTTGAAGGCGGCATACGCTGCTTTTTTTCCTGTGGAAGAACCCGCCAACTGTCCCCATATCTTCATGGCTTCAGCCCAGTTGCCCCGTTCGGCATAATACGCGGCGTCATACCATTCTTCCGACAACACAGCCGGCAGGTAATAGTACCGGTAGTCTGTTTTCCATTGCGGCACGGTCGTTTCCAACGCCTGCCGGCCGGCATCACGAATTACATCACGCCATATTGACTGCAAATCTTCACCGGTTAAATTCCTGAGTAGCGAGTTTACAAAACTCACACTATCATTTACCGGCAGGGTGGCAATGTAGCGGTGTTGCCCGGCGTCATAAAACCGGTATACCGCAGTGTAGGAAATACGAAAAGTTTCTTTCTTGCCCTCGCGTTTTTGCAGGTTTGTGGCGGCATCATCAATAATCAGCAGCAGGGCGGCCTGCGATTGTTCCGACAAGCTCGCCATGTAAGTAGAATCATACAATTCGGGGCAGGTGTCATTGCAAAACAACGTCAGGTTAAATATGGGAATATCGTAGTCGTCGAACAACTGCGATTCCTCAAGCGTTTCTTTTGCGCCTTCGGCAAGCAGGTTCACCATCACGCTGTCGGTGGCATAAGTCACCTTGCCGTCTTTATCTTCTTGGGCAACATGCAACGCATTAAATATGGCAAATGTTTTATCGGCATAACGAACAGGATTTTTTGCCGGGCTCAGGGTTTCTACCCGCACATAGCGCATGGTAGTGCCGCATGAGGCCATAAAAACCACAAGAGGCAAAAACCATATATATGCTACACGTTTCATCACATATTCATGCCACCGCACACGGTAAGTACTTGTCCGGACACATACGACGACAGGTCGGAAGCAAGGAACAGCGCTACATTGGCCACGTCTTCGGGTGTTCCGCCGCGCCGCAGGGGAATCGTTTCCAACCATTTTTCCCGCATTTCATCCGAAAGTTGATGGGTCATGTCGGTAATAATAAAGCCCGGCGCAATGGCGTTGGCGCGAATGCCGCGCGACCCCATTTCCTTGGCGGTTGATTTCGTCAACCCAATCAAACCGGCTTTAGACGCAGCATAATTGGCTTGCGCCGCATTGCCCGACACGCCAACCACCGAACTCATGTTCACAATGCTTCCCGAGCGCCGGCGCATCATGGTGGGAATAACCGCGTGCGTGAAATTAAACGCCGACTTCAGATTGATATTAATTACAAGGTCCCATTGTTCTTCGCTCATGCGCATCATCAAACCGTCGCGCGTGATGCCGGCGTTATTAATCAAGATGTCAATCTGCCCGAAATCCTTTATAATCTCTTCCACCACCTTGTGGGTGTCGTCAAATTTAGCGGCATTAGAAGCATACGCTTTCGACTTTACGCCCAATGCGGCAATTTCCGCTTCGGTTTTTTTTGCGTTGTCGTCATAAGCCAAATCGGTGAAAGCAATATTGCAGCCTTCCTGTGCGAGGCGCAACGCCACCGCTTTTCCAATACCACGCGCAGCACCTGTCACAATAGCTACTTTTCCTTCTAATAATTTTCCCATTAGTATGTGTTTAAAATTAAATACAAAAACAAAAGTACGATATTTTTATGATTTTTACAAATTTTACCGGCAACTATTTCGCAACCACATTGCCGCTTCCGGATAGCCTAATTCATTGGCTTTATTGAAATCGGCGCAAGCGGCAGCACGTTGCCCCATGCGGAAGTAGAAGAGCCCGCGCGTAAAACAAGCGTCGGGATGCTCCGGATTAATTTGCAACGCTTTGTTGATATACTCCATAGCCAAATCCGCACGGTTCATTTCGGCATAAATGCGTGCCACATTCACATGCGCATCCACCTCGTTGGGCTGCAACTGCAACACACGGCCAAAATCAGCCAACGCCGGCTCATATTGCCGCATCGACATTTTCGCTATGGCCCGCTGAAACAGGTCGCCCACCGAATTGGGATTATATTGCAACAACACATCATAATCGGCTACGGCATCGGCATAGCGCCCTGCACGCATGTCGAGGTAGCCTTTCATACTGTGGGCTTCCAACATTTGTTGCAGGCTGCCCGCGCTCTTCACCGCATACGGCGCATAAATCATGGCCGAGTCCGGCTCATTGAGCGCCAAATGGCACTTTACTATCCGGAGATACTCGCCTGGATAGTTGTCGCGCTTCTTCAGCGTAATTTTCGCCCATTTGATAGCATTCCGGTAGTCGCCGCCAATAAAGTAGTGTTCCGACATTTTATCATAGCCTTCAATAAAGCGCGGTTGTTTCTTTATGACGTCTTCAAACAGCGTTACCGTGCTTTTCCAAATCCTGGTACGGTCGAAAGAGAGGTACGCAAACGCCACTGAAAACGCAAGCGCCACCGTCACAAAAATGCGAAGGGCTTTTGTGTTGTTCTTTTGTTTGAAATACGTGTAGAGCCACGCCACGAAAAACAACAATCCGAAGATGGGCACATAAAAATAACGGTCGTGCGCCGACACCGCTACGATAGGAATAATCTGTAACGTCGAAAAAATAGTGGTAAAGTAAAACAGCCCGCCAAATACCAACTGCCGGCGCATCGACTTCGCCTTAAATATGACAATCAGCACCGCCAACAGAATGAATGGCGACAGCCACACCAGCGCCGGAAGCATCAGCCGGTTGTAAAAATAGTACGACACATGCGGGTAGATAAAGCTGAGCGGTAGCGGAAAGATGAATTTCACCAAATAAAATGCCAAGGGATAAGTGATAAACAAATAGCCTTTGTAACTTTTGAAAAACTCAAGAAACCCTGAAATTTCGGGCGCTCCCGAGCCGCGCAAGACGATGGAAAGAATCCCCAACACGACGGATATGGCTAAAAACGGCACTTTCTCGAGGATGACCTTTTTTGAAAATATTTTCCGTTTGTAGTACCAGTCGAAAACGAACAGGGTTACCGGCAGCGTCATGGCAGTGGGTTTCGACAAACCCGACAGCACAAAAAACAAAAAGGTGAGAAGAAAATATTTTTGCTTGCCGCCCTGCGTGAGATATTTTACATAATAAATCAAAGCGGGAAAGGCGAACAGGGCATACAGCAAGTCGCCGCGCCCCGTAGTCCACGACACGGTTTCCACCGCCGTAGGATGCAAGGCATAAATCAACGCCGCCAACAGCGCCGGCGGCGTGCTTTTCAGCATGACACGAATCAACGTAAAAAGCAACAGAATGTTGATGAGGTGATACAGTAACGACATCAGGTGGTAGCCCGCCGGGTCGAGTTCAAACAAGCTGTAATCGAGCGTGTGTGATAAAATTTTCACCGGACAGTACATGTCGTAATACGAGCGGGTGAACATGTTTTTCAGGTGTTCCCGCGACAGGCCGCGAATGTCCTCATTTTGCACCACAATGGTTTCATCGTCCCAATAGCGGGTAAAACCGTTTTCGAGCGACGACGGAAAATAAAGCGCTGCCGTAAGCGCCAGAATACCCGCCAGAAGAATATACCGGTAACGGCTCCAAAATGGCGTATCTACAGGCTCAACTATGGGTTTTGGCACCGGCTTAGAGGGCATTTGTTTTTTAGTCATGGCTATATTTTTTACGGTGAGTGATTGTTATTATTTTTCGAACATTTTATTTTTCCAATATATCATATCGAAGAACATATATCGTGTCCGTAACGCAGTTAACATATCAAGTTTCTTGTACTCCCGCTCTTGTTCTTCGGTTGAAAATACGGCAAGAAAGTCGTTTTTCTGGTAAAAATTCAATACTGAGGGATTGTTATAAGCGTCCACAACCAAAAAACGGCAACTATTTCCATAGTTATTAAGGCAAAAATATTTGATAAAATTCAGTAATTGTGAGCCTATTCCTCGTCCGCTAAACGCTAAAGCAACGCCAAAACGCCCAATCAAGTAGGCGGGATATGATTTCAAGGGTTTTTCGCGGGGAATATTTTCTTTCACTTTCCTACGCCGATTATTCGGAAGAGTAGCTGTATTCAAACTGTCGGGCGAGAGAGAAAAAGCAGAAACAGTTTTATTTGTGGTTTTGTGTCGAAAAAAATAAGTCTGCCCCAACATCTGCTCTTGGTATTTAATGGCGTCGATGTTGAAAAATTCATTTATATCTGCATCACCGCAGTCAAAATCAACAAGAAGTGCGTTGGGGGACAAAGGAATGAATTCACATTCATTTTGTAAATCAAACATACTTCCGAAGGTGTGTTTGTTTTGACATAAATTCCCTGAATTTATGCAACCCTTCGATTATTTCGGCTTTATTTTCTTTTGCGGAAAAGTTATCAACTTTTTGTTGAAATTCCCGCGCAGCCTTGCCGGTTAAAACCGGTGCACGATTAATTTCCGTTGCCATAAAATTTATGTTTTAAATCCAGCCCCAAAGGTACAACTTTTTTCCTTTCAAAACAATACCTTATAATAAATATGAAAGAAAAAGAGACTGTTCAGCATTTTTTTGAACAGTCCCTACCATATAACGACTAAAATTACTTTTATTTTTTCTCAAGATGCTTATACCGGCTGCGGAATTTATCCACCCGGCCGGCGGTATCAACCAATTTCATCTTACCGGTGTAGAACGGATGCGAGGTATTTGAAATTTCGACCTTGTA
>JAITQQ010000141.1 GCA_031288855.1 Prevotellaceae bacterium | reverse complement strand
TTTTTTTATTTCCTCTTTTTGTTGCCGGCAGCCGCAGTAACCGCACAAACACCCGCACAACTGCGCGCCTACCTGCCCGAAGTGGAAGGTTGGACAATCGCAGACAAGGTAGAATCGTTTACACCTGAAAATCTATATGACCGCATCAACGGCGCTGCCGATGCTTTTTTGGCCTGCAATTTTGCAGAAATGACGCAGCTAAGTTACAACCGCATAAACAGCGACGCCTACATCACTATACAATGTTACCGCCACGACACGCCGCCCGACGCTTATTGCATCTATGCCGGTGAACGCTTCCCCGATGCGGAATTCCTGGCTATCGGCGCAGAAGGATACCGCGAGCCGCAAATGCTGAACTTCTTGTCGGGCAACGTGTATGTGAAAATGGAAACGCACGACAAGAGCGCCGAAGCCAACGAAGCGATGGAAAAAATTGCACGCACGCTGTCTGAAAAAATCGACGCTGCATCAGCGCTTCCCGCCCTGCTTCAACAATTGCCGGAAGCGAACAAAGTGGAGCGTTCGGAGCTGTATGTATCGCAAAGTTTCCTGGCGCACAAATTTCTACATTCGGCGTATATGGCGCAATACCGGGAAGGCGGCAATGAATACCGCCAATTTATTATTGACGCCGGAACGCCCGAAGCCGCCAAGCAAATGATAAAGGAATACCTTGCTTTCGCCAAACAAGATATTGAGCCGAAAGAAAAAGAATTAATCACCATCAACGACCGCTACAACGGGCGCGTGGATGTAACCTGGAACGGGCGGTATATCACCGGCCGCACTTACGAATAAACTAAAATCATTACTATTAAAAATATGCCTAAAAAACAAAAAACATTATTAAAAGACCTCGTTAAACACATCGATATTACGAAGATTGATTCCACAAAAATCGTTGATTCGATGCGCGACATGTCGTTTTCCTCACGCGACACGGCACGCGCCGCAGACATTCTGCAAATGATGATTAAAAACAAGGATTGCAGCAACTGGTTGATTCTGGCCGGCAGTACTAGCGCCGGCGGCTGCATGCAAGTATATGCAGATATGGTGCGCTTTCACATGATTGATTGCGTAGTGGCTACCGGCGCCTCCATCATTGACATGGATTTCTTCGAAGCCTTGGGCTTCAAGCATTACAAGGGCACGCCGTTTGTGGATGACAGCATGTTGCGGAAGAATTATATAGACCGCATATACGATACATATATTGATGAAGAAGAATTGCAGGTATGCGACGCTACCATTAAGAAAATTGCCGACACGTTGGAGCCCCGCCCCTACTCGTCGCGCGAGTTTATTTGGAAAATAGGCGAATGGCTGGCGCAACATGCGAAGAAAAAAAATTCGTTGATACAAACGTGCTATGAACATCAGGTGCCCATCTTCGTGCCCGCCTTTTCGGATTGCAGCGCCGGCTTTGGGTTTGTGCTGCATCAGATGGACCGGATGAAAAAAGGAAAGCCCTACATGACGTTGGATTCGATAGCCGATTTTCGCGAATTGACCCAAATCAAACTGAGCGCAAAGACGACAGGCCTGTTTATGGTAGGCGGCGGCGTGCCCAAAAATTTCGCCCAAGACACCGTTGTGTGTGCCGAAGTACTGGGACACGACGTGCCGATGCACCAATATGCCGTACAAATTACCGTAGCCGACCCGCGCGACGGCGCTTGTTCAAGCTCTACGTTGAAGGAAGCCTCGTCGTGGGGCAAAGTACAAACCGTGCACGAACAAATGGTGTATGCGGAAGCTACTACCGTAGTGCCGCTGATTGCAAGTTACGCCTATCATCAAGGCGACTGGAAAAAACGCAAAGCATTTGCATGGGCCGGTTTGTTTACGAAAAACACGCCGGCAAAAACAAAAAAATGAACATGTTTCTCCATAACGCCGCGTCTTTTTTAAGTGCGTTAGGCGTGGAGCACCGCATCGACCTGCCGTTTGTACATTTTCCACAGCGGCAGGTTTCTTTTCGCCTAAACCCCTTAGCGCCGTGCGAAGAACCGTTATATTTTCAGGAATTGGCCATAAGCTATGAACAACAAGGCATCCGGCTCATCCAGTTGTGGGAAGATGTGTGGACACGGCAACAGAAAATAGTAGAAGCCCGCATTCACGCCCTTTTTGGAAACACAGCACGAATCTTTGCGCGGCACACCACAGTGGCGCGAATCGACAAAACCACACTTGACGGATTCATGGCGCAAAATCATTTACACGGAAGCCCGCGAGCCAAGTACAAATACGGCTTGCACCACCACGGCACGCTGGTAGCCGCAGCCTCTTTCAGCGCCCGCCGCCCCATGCTGTACCACAGCGAGCCCTACGACTCGTATGAATTGATACGCTTTGCCAACCGCGTGCCGCACACCGTAGTAGGCGGGCTGAGCAAGCTGTTGGCGCAGTTTGTCCGCGAACTGCACCCCGGCGACATTATGAGTTATGCCGACCGCGACTGGTCAACCGGGCGGAGCTACGAGAAGTTGGGCTTCACGTTTGCCGGCAACACGCCGCCACAGGCGTTCCTCATCCACCCCGACGAACAGATACGCTACTACCCGCACCGGTTGCCCCACGGCACAACCGCCGAAATGCTATGCAAGAAAGGTTATTTTACCATTTACAACGCGGGGAACAAGAAATACGTTTTGGTTAAGAATTAAAAAAGCGGCCGCCATTTCGAGCCGCCGCTGTAGAGACGCGGTATGCCACGTCTCTACATTTTTCGCAATCCAATTTTATTTATTGTTGTTGTTTTCTATAATGGACTAATAATTCTTAATACAACGTAAAGTCAAGGCCTCCCGTTGTTGACTAGTGGCATCGCCGCCGGCTATTTGAGGTGAGCCAACATTGTATATAGCAGATTTGGAATAGTTTGTCGAAGTCCAGTAGCCGGCGCCTGCGTGTAAATTAGTGGTTTCGTAACTTCCATAGGCGGTACCCTCGAATGGTTCGACAAGTGTCCAAAACGTCGACACAGCCGCCCAGCTACCTATAGCAGAGCGCATAAAGTTTTCAAATTCCACATAGGTTGGCACGTGCCATTTGTATGGGCATAGCCCTTGACATGCATCGCTCCCGGTGGTGACGCCACTGCATCCTGTTGTCGGGCCACCATAGTAGGCCCCAGAGGCATTAATTGCAGCAGCCCAATCATACAAATATCCTCTATTAGATGGAGTTGAGCTATTTCTAATATTCGTACAATCCCCATAATACGGCTTATCCAAGAGCGAGGACACTTTACCGGTCTGATCTGAAGTAGACCCTGTAAAAGAAGTCTTGTTACATTTGTCCCCAAACTTCAGATCCTGCACCATCCATATATGCCCATCAGCCATTTTCTTTACCTTATAGTTTTGGTTATTACTACTTTCCCTTGTATCCTGAAGTGTCCAAGTTGCACCAGTTGGCGCAACAGAACAAGGGTCAAACGCCGTGAAATTTACTGTTGAACCCGGTGCAGTACATTTCCTTATTCCCGGCGCACCGGTGGCATCAGTAAATGAAGTCAACGTATAATCGCAAGGCAGCAGAAATGTGTCGCCCGATTTTACATCCACAGTTTCCCCGCTTGAATTGGTAAGCAATATTTCATACATCGGCGTGCCTGTAAATTTAATTTTAACAATGTCCGCATCATATTCCGGCGGGTAGTTCGAAGCATACACGCATGCGCCGGCAACGTTGGTCACGGCATCAAACAACAGCTTCACTGTAGCCGAGAAACTGCCGGAAGTTGCAGTTTTTGCATTGCCAACCACCCATACGCCTTTATTATTGTCGTTATATTGCACTATCCGGCCTGTTCCCGGCGCTGACGTGGCGGTTAACGTAGCGCCCGGCAACAACGGCAAGCGTTTCATTGTGCTTGCATGGTTATAATCGACGAATACCCACGCCGAATCAAGCCACACCGCCGGCATACCGGTATTTTTCCAACTCACATTAAACGTCACCGTTCCGGCGTTCACCGCAAGGTTTGACACAGTCACGCCGTTCTGCGCCGATAACACAATTGGGCACAGCAGCAATGCGGCCAGTAGAAACGCGGCATGCCACGTCTCTACAATTTTGTTTTTTCTAAAAATTTTGGTTTTCATATTTTATTTGTTTTTGTATTTTTCGTAATTCGTAATTGATAATTCGTAATTAAAAAGAAAGGGCCATCCTTTGCAACAGATGATAAAAAAAAGAAGAAGAACTAATTAACAGACGACCCTTCATGGTTAAATTCATATTACATATATACAATATAATATCGTATCGCAAAAATATTGCAACGTATATTTTAAATGTAGGATATTAGACAATAGATTTTAGAACATAGACAAAATACTATCTAACAATTCCTATTTGTTTCTCAGGTGAAAACTAAAAAGACGCGTGTCTAATAATCTTGTTTCAGAGGTACCGCGAAGCACCCGAAAAAATAGAAAATTAGACACACGCCTATTTGCGTGGACTAACTTTATACTCCATTTTTTCTAGTCAATTCGCGGTTTCTGAAACAAGAGTGTTAAAGTTAACACTTAGAACTATGCAAAGAACATAAAACTTTACGCCGCAAATATAAACACAATTTTTAAAATTCCAAATATAAAATTGTTAAAATGTGTTATTTTAATTTTTACGATTTTTTTCGTATATTTGTCTAAATAAAATATACCATGAAAGAAAAGAAGATAGAAATCACTGTATATGAGGCGGACAATGCAAAGGATTTAGCGCCGTCCGACAGCGCCTTGCTGCACGAAGCCATCGAAGCGACAAGAAACGCTTATGCCCCTTATTCAAAATTCAGCGTGGGTGCGGCCGTATTACTCGACAACGGTGAAATCATACGCGGAAGCAATCAGGAAAACGCCGCCTACCCTTCGGGGCTGTGCGCCGAGCGGGTGGCCTTATTTTATGCCAGTTCGCACTATCCCAACGTGGCCATAAAAGCAATAGCCGTTAATTCTACCGTAAACGGAAAGGAAAATCACGACCCTGTGTATCCTTGCGGCGACTGCCGGCAAGTGCTGCTTGAGTGGGAAAACCGCTTCGGCAAACCTATCAAAGTAATTATGGGCAGCGCCTCGAAAATACACGTGGTACACAGTATCAAAGACCTGTTGCCCCTTAGTTTCGTATTGAAAAGAGAATAATTTATTCGGATGCGGTAAGCTGGCTCAGCCACAATTCCAAGTCGTGTGAAGGAAGGTCTTTTTCTATAACCACCTTATCTTTATCCAGCAAATAAATCATCGGAATGACATGCAGGTCATATTTACCGTAAATGTCTGCCGTTTCGTCGGCGTCCCACACGTTCATCCAGTCGAGATATTTATTTTCCGCCACATATTTCATCCAGACGTCGCGGGCGCGGTCTACATACACGGCAAACACTTGCACGCCTTTGTTCTTATATGACTGATACACCTCATGCACTTTGGGCGTAATTTCCGCACAGGCGCCACACTCCGGATTATAAAAATACAACACGGTATAGGCAGCCTGCACATCGTAGAGCGACACCGCATTCCCGGACAAATCCGCCAATTTAAGGTCAGTGGCTTTTGCGCCCACCGGATTCATGCCTGCCACTTTGATGGCCTGCTCCACTTTCTC
>JAITQQ010000147.1 GCA_031288855.1 Prevotellaceae bacterium | reverse complement strand
ACGCGGCATGCCACGTCTCTACGATTTGGATATTTTTTAAAAAATTTGTCTTCATATTTTCACATTAATAAATTAATCACATTAGCACATTTGTTTTCCCGTTCCCCGTTAACCGTTCTCCGATAAAGAAAGGGCCGCCAATCTACAACAGATGATATAAGAAAGAAGAACTAATTAAATCAGCAGCCCTCTGTGAGTTAAGAGTTAAGAACTAAAAGTTAAGAGTTAAAAGTTTTTTCATTGGCACATTATTATTTGCCTACCGAACATCTATGTTCTGTTTTTATTAACCATTAATCACTAACAATTAATCATTAATTTCATATATACAATAAAATTTCACATCGCAAAAAAACATTGCAATACACACAAAAGGTGATTAAGAGATTAGGTGACTAAGCGATTAAGAAACTCATCATTCATAACTCATAACTAATTCTTAGTTCTTAACTCTTAACTCAATAAGTGTAGCGCGAGCCTGTAGATAATTTATTCCTTAAGAGGTCTAACGAAACCCAACTGAACAAATAAATTAGGCCCACACTTGTCTTTCTAACAATAAATAATTCGGATTGTAAAAAAAAGGAAAGCGTGGGCGCTAACTTTATTCCTCTGTTCAGTTTTAAAAAATCGTTAGTTTCTCAAAGTAGAGTACTAAAAGCGAGCGCCAGCAAAATTAGGAAAAAGAACGTCATCTCATTTCACGGGGCAAATATAAAACCATTTTTTTGAATTACAAATAATAAGTTGTTAAAATATCTTAAATTCCTATACAAAGTTAAACAATCTGCTCCAACGGATATTTTTGGGAAAACGTTTGTTTTTGTCGAGCGACAGCCAAATCATGGCCGGCGTGCCCACAATGTGGTCTTCGGGCACAAAGCCCCAATAGCGCGAATCCAATGAGTTATGGCGGTTGTCGCCCATCATGAAATAATAATCCATCCGGAACGTGTAGCTTGCCGCTTCAACGCCATTGATGAAAATCGTGCTGTCGGATACTTTCAACGCATTACATTCATACACGGAAATAATTCGCTCGTAAAGCGGAAGATTATCTAATGTCAAAGCCACCGTAGCGCCTTTCTTCGGCACCCACAGCGGGCCAAGGTTGTCGCGCGTCCATGCGTAATCCGAAGAAAACGGAAAGATAGCCGTAGGATAATCGGGGTAATCGGGCGGGTAAGCATCATTGTTCTGCGCCACATCCAGCACATTGGGCAGGGTTTTCAGCTGCGCCACGTTTTCATCGGCAAGAAGCAAATGGGTGTAGCCCGGCAAACGGCTGTCGAATACCGCTTCTTCCACCGGGATTTTCATTTTTTCCAAAACCAGCGAGTTAATCTGGCTGCCATTTGTTTTTACCACGTAAGAATATTGTATGCCTTCGTGTTGTTTTTCCTGTTGGCCGTTCAGCCACACCCGGCCGTCGCGCACTTCCAGCGTGTCGCCCGGAATGGCTACGCAACGTTTTACATAATTGTCTTTTTTGTCCACAGGCCGCGCAATGAGTGGCCCGTAAAGGCTCACCGTACGGCTACGCCCGTTGAGCCGCACGTGGGTATAGTAGTCCTGCGTTGGCGCTTTCGTCATCACCGTATCGCCATGCGGGAAGCTGAACACCACGATATCTCCGGGCTTCACCTTGCTCCGGCCGGCCATGCGCCGGTAATCCCACTTTAACCATTCCAGATACGAAGGAATGTTCAGCACAGGAATGGTATTATGAACGAGCGGCAGCGAGAGCGGCGTAGAGGGAATGCGCGGGCCGTAGTACGACTTGCTGACGAACAAATAATCGCCGGTCATCAAGCTGCGCTCCATCGACGAGGTGGGAATGACATACGCTTCGAAAAAATACATGCGGATGAACGTGGCGGCAATCAATGCAAAGATAAGCGCATCGAGCCAGTCAAGCCACGTGTTGCGTTTCTCGCCTTCCTTGTACGTTTTTTTCCAAAACGCCCATTTTACTTTTTTGGTAATGTAAAGGTCGAACACCACCACAAGGCCTGCCAGCCACCAATAATTACCGAGCCATATTACCCACAACAAATAGCACAAGGCAACCACGCCGAACTTAAACTTTTTATTGCCGATAACCCGCCGTATTTTTTCCATATTGAAAATTTATAGTTGAGCCAACAAATATAGGAAATATTTTGTTTAAGTGAAAGAAATCTATTAAATTTGTGGTTTACGGTTAAATCAACGAGCTATGAAGCGTGTTATTCCGGGGTCGGAATTAATCATCAACCCCGACAATTCGATATTCCATCTCCATATAAAGCCCGAACAGTTGGCCGATACGGTGATTTTAGTAGGCGACCCGGGGCGTGTAAAAACGGTGTCGGATTTTTTCGACAGCGTAGAATGCCGCATGCAAAACCGCGAATTTGTCAGCTGTACCGGAACTTACAAAGGGAAACGGCTCACAGTGCTATCTACAGGCATCGGCACCGACAACATCGACATTGTGGTTACCGAACTCGATGCGTTGGTTAACATCGATTTTGCCACCCGGCAAGTGAAACCCGGGCACCACACGTTAAACCTTATCCGCATAGGCACGTCGGGGTCAATGCAAGACGACATCACCATCGGCACACCGGTACTGTCGGCTATTTCTATTGGGTTTGACGGGTTGTTGAATTTTTACGCCGGGCGCGATGCGGTATGCCTGCTCGATTACGAAGCGGCGTTCACCGCCCACATGCAGTGGAGGGAACAACTCCCTGCGCCTTATTTCGTGGCGGCTTCCGAAAAACTAATTCGTTTTTTCGCAGATGTTACGGTGGAAGGAATGACAATTTCGGCGCCGGGCTTCTATGGGCCACAGGGACGTGTTGTCCGCCTGCCGCTTGCCGACCCGCAGATTAACGAAAAAATACGCAGCTTCAATTACCGCCAAAAAGTGATTACCAATTATGAGATGGAAAGTTCTGCGTTGGCCGGGCTTTCGCGGCTGCTCGGGCATGAAGCGGTAACTATTTGCCACATCATTGCCGACCGCGTTCACCAAACGGCCAATGCCGAATACAAAAGCACCGCCACACATTCTATCGTGGACATGATTGAGAAAATCCTTGACAAGTTGCCGGCGCTGTAGGTTATTTAAAGCCTCACGGCCGTCAATTCATTTCCGAATCTATGTAATGCCGTTTCAATTTTTTTGGTTTGGCGTTCCGAGATATAAGTGGCGCCTGTTTTATATTGCCGCATGAGTGTATCATTCACCCCTATTGCACGTGCGAACTTCGACACATTAATCCAATCGTAATAGTTGAAGAAAGAGGCAAGGTC
>JAITQQ010000070.1 GCA_031288855.1 Prevotellaceae bacterium | reverse complement strand
TTTCACCAATTGCTCTTCCGCGCCTTCGGATTCGGCCTCAACACCACCGCTTTTGAATTGCTTGCAAAAAGCACACCTTATAAAGTAATCAGTAAACACCGCAACACGCTGCTGCAACTCGAGGCGCTACTTTTCGGACAAGCCGGCATGTTGCAAGGCCCCGCCAAAGACGAATACCACAGTCTCCTGCAAAAAGAATATTGTTTTTTACAAGAAAAATTTCAACTTTCGCCACTTGAGGCGCACCTTTGGAAATTCCTGCGCCTGCGGCCTTCCAACTTTCCCACCATACGCCTTGCACAACTTGCACAATTTCTGCATCACGCCCCGCCTGTTGTTCACCTCATGGAAGCATGGAACAAACATTCGGAAACAGCATTGTACGCACTGTTCGATTTACAGGCTTCCGCGTATTGGGATACCCACTATGTTTTCGGAAAGCCTTCGCCTCCGCAACCCAAAAAGTTAGGACAGGCATCTATTCACAACCTCCTTGTAAACCTTGTGATTCCTTACCTTTTCACGTATGCGCAATATCATCACTACGACAACCTGAGAGAAAACGCACTGGAGTTGTTGGAAAAATTTCCGCCCGAACAAAATCATATCATACGCCAATGGCAACAAGCCGGCGTCAAAGCGCACAATGCTTTTCACAGCCAGGCGCTCATTCAGCTTCAAACCGCCTATTGCGATAAGAAACGCTGTCTTTATTGTCCTATCGGGGCAGGAATTATTTTTCCACTATCGTCATTTCATCAATCAAATGGGTAGCGCCGGCGTACTTGTCAATGATGAACAACACGTAGCGGATATCCACATTGATGCAGCGTTGTAAATCGGGCTCAAAAGTGATGTCCCCGCTCAGGGCTTCCCAATTGCCGTCGAACGCTGTGCCGATAAGTTCGCCGCGTCCGTTCAACACCGGGCTGCCTGAATTGCCGCCGGTGATGTCGTTGTTGGAAAGGAAACACACCGGCAGTTCGCCGTTCGGCAACGCATAGCGCCCATAGCCTTTCTCAAGATACAGCTGTTTTAATTTTTCAGGTACTACAAATTCCCAATTATCCGGGTCTTCTTTTTCCATCACGCCTTCCAGCGTGGTGTAGTATTTGTAATGCACGGCGTCCTTCGGGTCGTAACTCAAAATATTTCCATACGTCAAGCGCGTACTGAAATTCGCATCGGGATAAAATACTTTACCGGGTTGCATCTCCATTAAACCCGCCATAAAATGCCGGCGGCCTTTTGCCAACTGCAAACCAGACGCCTGCATGGCGGCGCCCAGGGCATTGGCCTTGTTTTGTCCCGACGCGGCCAACTGCATCACAGGGTCTTTGCTTAGCTGCTTGGCAGAAGGCTTTTCGGTAAACGCTTTTAACTTATCGAAACTCACAAAAACAGATTTTGCAAACCAATTATCCACATACTTGTCAAAATTTCCCTTGTACTTTTTTTCCGCGTCTATCAAGGCTTGCGGCCAATCTGACTTGGCTACTTTTTCCGTATAAACTTTTAACAGCGCTTTGGCCACCTTCACATCGGTAGGCGCATTATAATCCTTGTAAAAACTTTCCGCATTGTCCAGCAATCTATCTTTGGCATTCGCTATGGCTTTCTTACTCGTATCCTGCAACGCTTTCAAATAACCCAACGCCCGGCCGGCTATCCGTTGAATTTCGATATTGGGAAGAACTTCGGAATAATAAAGTATGGTGCGGTAAATGTCCTCGCGCCCTTCAATGGCCTGCCGGATGTCGTCGAGTGCGGTTTTATAATTTTCGTTGCCGCTTTTAGCCGCAAATTCGGCAAATTGCTTTTCTACGGCTTCTTTCTTTTCCACGATATTCAAGCGTTTCAGGGCTTCGTTCATACCAATGGAGTTTTTCCAATAATTGGTTGAACCGGAATATTTGGAAGCGTATTGAATTTTCACTTTCGGGTCGGCGAGCATGTCTTCCAACATAATCTCTTGCCGGATGCCGCGCACATAAATGCGTATGGCGTTCGACACGTTCATCCGCTCGCGTATTTCCCACGAGGTCATGTAACGGTTGGTGCTTCCCGGATAGCCTAAAATCATGGCGTAGTCGCCTTCTTCAAAGCCGGCAATCGACACGTTGAGGTAGCGTTTCGGCTTCAACGGAATGTTGTCGGCGGAATATTCTGCGGGATTTCCGTCTTTATCGGTATATACGCGGAACAGCGAAAAATCGCATGTGTGGCGCGGCCACATCCAGTTGTCGGTATCGGCGCCGAACTTGCCGATGGCCGACGGCGGCGCACCCACCAGCCGCACGTCTTCATATATTTTGTAGATAAACAAATAATACGCATTGCCGTTGAACATCGAATATATCGAAGCACGCACGTTGCTTTGTCCCTTTGTTGCCGTGTCGCGCAAGGCTTTCGAGAGTTCGTTTACTTTTGCATTGCGTTG
Organism: Prevotellaceae bacterium; assembly: GCA_031288855.1. The sequence goes on along the minus strand of JAITQQ010000070.1, from coordinate 13,942 downwards.
CTTTTCGTCGGTAATGTTCGCCAATTCCGGCAAAATTTTATCACTCACGTCTTCAATCCGCTCTAAAAACGTCACCGCCAAGCCGGGCGAAGGGATTTCGTCGGCGCGGGCCTTGGCCCAAAAACCGTCTTTCAGGTAGTCGTGTTCCACGCTGCTATGCTCTTGAATAATGCCGTAACCGCAATGGTGGTTGGTCAGCAACAAGCCTTCGGGCGAAATAATTTCGCCGGTGCAGCCGCCCCCGAAAATCACTACCGCATCTTTCAAACTCGAATGGTTGATGCTGTAAATTTCTTCGGCCGACAGTGTCAAGCCTTGCTTTTGCATGGCGGCATAATTCAGTTTCTCAATGAGCGGCAAGAGCCACATGCCCTCATCGGCAAATACCGGCCTTGCGGCGACCGTTAATCCGTAAAATAGTAGAAGTAAAATTTTTTTCATCGTATTAATATTTTTTTTGTTTTTTCATTATCGGATTAAAACAACATCGCCTGCATATCCTCTACTAATCTAAAACTCCGCCGGTGGTAAGGCGTGATGCCATAGCGCCGGATGGCCGCCCGGTGTTTTTCCGTAGGATAACCCATATTCTGTTCCCATCCGTAAGCCGGGAATTTTTCGGCAAGCCGGCACATCCACTCGTCACGGTGCGTTTTCGCCAACACCGAAGCCGCCGCAATGGAAGCAAACGTGGCATCGCCCTTTACTACGCACACATGCGGAATTTTTTGGTAAGGGAAAAATTTATTTCCATCCACCAGAATACAGTCGGGGCGCAACGACAATCCGTCTAATGCGCGGTGCATGCCCATAATGGAAGCCCGCAAAATGTTGATGTTGTCGATTTCCTCGTGGCTCACCTTTGCCACATGCCACGCCAACGCTTCTTTCTCAATAATTTTTCGCAACGTGTCGCGATGTGTCCGGGTCATTTGCTTGGAGTCGTTCAACAGCGGATGGTGAAAATCAGGCGGGAGAATGACCGCTGCAGCCACCACCGGGCCTGCCAGGCATCCGCGCCCGGCCTCATCGCAACCCGCTTCCACACGGTTTTTCTGCATATACGGCGCTAACTCCACAACTTTCATGCCCCCAAAGATAAGGTTTGCTTTTGCAAATTCCAAATTCTTTTCGGGCATAACTCATAATTCATATTCTATGTATACAATAAAATTATACATTGCCAACATATTGCAATTAAATGCAATTTTATATGGTATTTATAGTGTATGGAAAATTTTGTTGATTATCTTTGTGAAAAAATATTACCGATTATGAAACCTCAAAGAAAACACCTCTCTATTCCCTTATATTTGCAAATTCTTGCCGGGATGATTGCGGGAATTATTATTGGACTGGTAGCCATATATGTAAATGCTGAGACATTGGTTGCGCACTGGATTGTCCCGTGGGGACAGCTATTTATCCGTTTATTACAATTGATAGCTATTCCACTGATTTTTGTCACGTTAGTCAAGGGGGTTGCCGGATTAAAGGACATCAGTAAATTCTCCAAATTAGGTGTGAAGACACTGCTCATTTATCTGTGTTTGATTGCCGTTTCGTCTGCTTTTGGCATAGGGCTGGGGCTATCGGTGCGACCCGGCGATTTGGTAAACCCGGAGTTGGTTGCCGATCTGCAGGAAACGTACCAAAGTGTTATTGAAAGTAAGGCGCAAGAGGCCGGGCAAGTACAGGGGCCTTTGAGTTTTTTGAACGACATTGTACCGGATAATATCGTGAGCGCTGCGGGAAATAATTCCGCCATTTTGCAAGTTATTTTCTTTGCCATTCTTTTTGCCGTTGCCTCCTTGCTGATTCCGCAGGAAAAGGTCAAGCCCGTTATTGATTTTTTTGACGCCTTGAATGATATTATACTGAAGATGGTTGGCTTTATTATACGCGTGGCTCCAATAGGCGTTATTGCGCTAATGGCCGGCCTGATAACGGATTTCAAGGGAGATGCAAGCCTGTTCAGCGCGCTGGGCGTGTATGCCTTGACCATTATCGTGGCCATGATGATTATCATGTATGCCTTTTATCCATTACTAATAAAACTATTTAGCCGTAGAGTTCGCGTAAAGGCGTTTTTGCGTGCGATGTATCCGGTACAACTTTTTGCATTCACTACCAGTAGCAGCGCCGTCACGCTTCCGGTTACCATGAAAGCGGTGGAGGAAGACCTGAAGGTATCCCCGGATGTTGCTTCCTTTGTTTTGCCGGTGGGCGTTACGGTGAATATGGACGGCACTTCGTGCTATCAGTCCATTGCTATTCTTTTCATCGCGCAAGTATTGGGTATTGAACTGACATTCTTGCAGCTATTAACCGTATTGTTCATGACGATTCTCTCTTCCATCGGAACGCCGGGCATACCGGGCGGCAGCTATGTCATCCTTGCCATGGTGCTTATCTCTATAGGTGTTCCTCCCGAAGGGCTGGCCTTGATTATTGGCATTGATCGTCCCCTGGATATGCTACGCACCGCTGTCAATGTAACCGGCGATGCTGCTGTGGCTTGTATGATAGAAGAATATTCCGGCGGCGGGGAACAGGTTGCGTAGTCCGTAGGGGATTCGAACCCCTATGACAAGAATGAAAATCTTGTATCCTAACCCTTAGATGAACGGACCGACTTAAAATAGGGCTGCAAAGCTAATCAAAATTTTTCTTTCTGCAAAATTTATAAGAAAAAAACGTCACTACACAGGTAGCGGCGTTTTTTTATGGGTTGCTTTGACTTGCCCGCTATATTTTTATAGCGGATTTTGTTCTCGGAAGGATGGTCGGGTTATTTGCCATCCTTCTGGATTGCAATTTATAATTCGTTTTGAACAATAAACGGATTATTATCCAGTTCATTGTCTGAAAACACAAATTGCCATCTTACATCGCCTGCCAGCACTTCCATTACCTGGGCGGTAGCCTGGGCATGATTGGTCGCTTCTGTTCCACCGTTCGGGAGTGTTGCCGACAGGTTTCTGCTCAACGGCAAATTCATCCGTTTCAGATCAAACCAGCGATGTCCTTCGCCCCACAGTTCAAAACGGCGCTGTAACAGTATTTCTTCGAGGAGCGCTTCTCCCGTATTTGCAGATTTGACGTACGAGGGGTCACGGAAGTTGGTCAGTTCAAATAATACCTGTTGCGCTTCTCCATCCCTGTTGTTAAGCCGCGCTAAGGCTTCCGCTTCGTTGAGATACATTTCGGCGACGCGCATATAAGGGCAGTCCACCTGCGGATCATTACGGGCGGGTACCATGAATTTATTGTTGAAATATGCCGGCACCTGGTTATTGGTTGGTTTTGCGGGATCGTAAGTCGGCCGAGTAAAAAGGTCCGGATTGTTGGCTATTTCCTTTGTCGCGGCAAAGCATCCTTTTCGTACATCCGTGCCGCTCATTTTATGATACAGCCAATTGTAAATACATTTAGGGCTTTGGCGCGTAACAATCGCATCCGTATTACCCATAAAACAGTGGAAAGTATAGAACCCGTCGTTTTCTGCTACAATGCGTTTAACGCCCCACATCCATTCCGGGTTGCTCTGGTCGTGAAACCGTCCCGGTTTTTGGATATAAATATCGGAATCGAGTTGGTATTCGCCCGTACGCGCTGCCCGTGCATGTTCGGCGGCATCCTGCCAGCGTCCCATCGTAAGCGCGACACGCGACAATAATCCGTGTGCCACGCTTTGGTTCGGATGGATTTTATTGGTACGTGTATGCGTTACTTCGAGCAACACTATGGCGTCTTCCAAATCTTTATAAATAGCTTCGTATACTTTTTCTACCGATGATTGCGGCTGAGGCGTCTCGCCCGTTTCTATATCAAGAATCAAGGGTACTCCCTGTTGCTCATTTACCTGTCCTGACTCGTAATCGTATCTTTTGGCCCACATGCGCACCAGATTGAAATAGTGAGCAGCCCGCAATACTAAAGCCTCCCCTTTGATACGGTCCCTGTCGATCTGATTTCCTTCCGCATTGTCGATGTTGGCTATAATCAGGTTCACATTAGCGATAATCTTGTAATGATACAGATAACAATAGTTCATCATGGCGCTGGTGATATTGCGATGCAAACTCCACTGATAGGAAGTTTTATAATAAGAGGTACTTCCCACAGCAGCGAAAATGACATCGTCGCCCATCATTTCGCTCATAATAAGCATCGTTTCATAACCGCTGTAGTTTTGAGAACTTCCACGTACATACATCAATTTTAATACGCCTTCAAACGCAATGTTTGCATTGCCTGTGGTAGTAAATATATTCCCTTCATCTACTCCCTGCGTAGAATGAGTTTCCAAAAAGTCGGAACTGCATGAAGTGGCAATCAGTCCCCATATTGTAATCAAGATTAAAATATTCTTTTTCATTTCATTTCTTTTTAAGTGTTCTTATATAGTAATGTTGATACCTAAAGTATAGGTGGTTGCAGGTAAATAGCTGTCACTTACCGTTCCGTTATAATTATAACGGACATTTAACCCTTTGCGTTTAGTATAGCGGTACAATAATTCTCCCGTACCATAAAGGGATATTTTCTGCACATTCAAATAACGGCAGACCGGTTGCGGTACGTTAAAGTTTAATGTCACCGACGATAATTCGAAATAATCGTTGCTAACCAGCCAGCGGTCGGAATATCCGCCTTGCTGATCGTCTATAACGCTGGATGTTCCATCCATTCTGGGCACATCGGTTATATCGCCCGGTTGCTGCCAGCGACGAAGTATGTCTGTATGGAAAGCGCGTCCGTATGATTCCGGCGTCATCAGTAAACGGTAGCGGCTGTCGAAAGTTTTACCTCCGAACTGGTAACTCGACCGTATGGTAAGCGACAGCATATTTTTCCACGATACGGTAGTAGAGATACCGCCAAACACTTTGGGGATTGAAACGGCATTGCACCAGAAATATCCTGCCTGATCAACATCGTAAGTGTATTTTTCTCCGTTGTATGTATCCAGGTTCTCCAATACTTCTTCGGATAATGTGGGGTCGGGCGTATACATGGACAGTCCCGTTTGGGGGTGTACACCCATGAAATGGCGCAGGTTAAATTCATAGATGGAGTGTCCCACTTCAATTCTTTTACTATCATTTCGATAGGGTTCCACGGGCATATCGGTTACCACGTTTTTATAATGGGTGGCATTACCCTGAATTTCCCAACTGAATCCGTTGAAATTCTTCAATATGTCGGCAGCGAGTTCCACTTCGAACCCTCTGTTGCGCATGGAGAAAGCATTCTCCTGAATAGAGGAGAATCCGCTGGAAGGATTCAGCGGCTTGGAATAAAGCATATTATCGGATTCTTTATTAAAGAACTCGAAAGTTCCGGAGATGCGGTCGAAAAGTCCGAATTCGAGAGCGACATCGGAATTGATATTCGTTTCCCACTGCAGGTTGCGATTCCCAAGCGAAGTAGCTGCAAAACCGGGCACTCCTGCGTTGGAATACATTGTATAGAGAGACTGCCATGCATAGTAGCCTATACCACTGTCATTACCTACCTGTCCGTAAGACAAACGCAATTTGAGAAAATCAATAAATTTCAACCCTTTTAAGAATTTTTCCTTTTCCAGACGCCATGCCAAACCTGCCGACCAGAAACCCGACCATCGTGTATCCTTATAAAATTTGGAAGACGCATCCTGACGATAAGAAAGCGAGACGATATATTTATTTCTGTAAATATAGTTGGCGCGGGCAATATACCCTTCGGTGCGATAATCGCTGGTGTGCGAGCCCAAATCATTAAGTTCAGAATAATTATCCAGTTCAACAATGCCATGCGTTATTTCGTTTCGTTTTCGTCCCGACATTTCAAAGAAATTGGTGCTGAAAGCTTCATGACCGACTAAGATATCAATATCATGTGCGTCAAAGCTTTTCCTCCACTGCAACAATTGGTTAAAGTTCCACGTCAATCGTTGCGATGTGCTTTTACTTAACTCTCCGGATGTAGCGGTACCTTCCAATTTAGGCGTATAATCTGTCCCATAATAAGTATTCAGATCGACCGAATAATTGGTGGTGAACGAGAAATCCTTGAGGAATGTAATAGTGACATACGGCTTGGCGCTCAATAACGAGCGGCGATATTTATTCTGGTATTCCGATATTTCCGCAACTATATTATGGTTTGTATTGAAAGCACGGCCGCCGCCAAAGTCATATTGTTTATTTCCGGCCAAATCGAGCTCATATTCGCCGGTCTGAGAATCATGGATATGAATGGGATAAATCGGCGCCATATAGAGCGGATAGTAATACGGGTCTGTCCCGGACGGTTCCATCCCGTCGCTGATATTTCCATTGATATTCAGCCCTGTTTTGAGCCACTTGGTTAATTGGGAGTTGACATTGGCGCGTGCCGATATGCGATTGAATTGAGAACCTTTCATGTATCCTCTTTCCTCAAGATAAGAGGCAGATACATAGTAGTCCGTTTTATCATTAGCGCCGGAATAATTGATAGCGGCTTCGCTACGAAGTCCTAATTGCTGTACGCCATCCATCCAGTCCATATCGTCCGCCCACATGAATTGAGCGTTGGGGTTGAAAGTTCCGTCTTCAAGAACGATATTGTTGTTTGCAACGTTGTACGGATTATATTTTAACATATCATATACCGATGTATAACCACTGGCAGTCTGTGTACCCGACGCCAATTTTGCAGCCTCGTCCATCGGACGGGGGTTAGCTTGTGAGATTCCGTATTGATTGCGTAATTTCTCCCATGTGAGTACATAGTAGTCATCGGGATTCACCAGATCGTAAAACTCCATTCCCACTTTGGAAAAAGACTGTGTTGCTTTAATATTGAACGTCGGCTTCCCTTTTTGTCCTTTTTTAGTCGTGATGATAACGACACCGGCTGCCGCACGAGAACCGTAAAGAGCCGTAGAAGAAGCATCTTTCAGGATAGTGATGGATTCGATATCATCCGGATTGATGCTTGAGAGTGCATTTTCATAAGGCGCTCCGTCTACTACATACAGCGGATCATTTGCATCGTTGATGGAGCTGATACCGCGGATTCGCAAACTCGGACCTGTACCGGGTTGTCCGCTATTATTACCTACCTGCACACCCGCTACCGCTCCGTTTAAAGCTTGTGTAATGTGCGTAATCGGACGCAGTTCTATCGCCTCGGCGGTAATCTTTGTTGCAGATCCGGTATAGGAAGATTTTGATGCGGTCCCATAGGCAACCACTATCACTTCGTCCAATTTACGCACTGTTTCCGCAAGCTGAACGGCTACAGTCTGCCGGCCGGCGATTTCGACGTCCTGCGTCTCCATACCGATGAACGAAACAGTCAGCGTTTCAGCATCTACAGGGATATTGAGCGAAAAGTTCCCGTCAATGTCGGTGATGGTGCTGGTCGTTGTTCCTTTAATAAAAACGGTTGCGCCGATTATGGGTTCGTTATTGGCGACGTCCGTTACTTTCCCTGTAAGTGTCCGTGTCTGGGCAGAAACTGCCGCTGCAACCAGAAGACAGAGAATCATAAGTAGTAAGGTCTTCAGTTTAGTCATTTTGTATTATGTTAAAAATTATTATTACAGCCCATATTGCTATGGGTTAATTATTTGGTTTTAAATCCATTAAAATGAAACGAGAAAACCCGCCGGACACGGATAACACATGCCACTGCAAGGGGACATTCAGGAATATGTCGAATTTCCAAGGTCACGGCTTGATTACTTTGATATTAGCACAAAGGTAAAAATATTTTTTTTATCTGCAAAAAAAAATATTTAATTTTTGTTAAATTATTATCATCGTTATAATAATTGTCCGAAAAATACGGCATTGAGAAAAATTTTCGATGCGCCGTACCAGTACATACGGAAGTTGACGTCGTCCGCAAAGTATATGATTCGTCCGTTTTCGTAAGGATGAATAATTGTAGCGGGGCTTGCGGCGAATCTTTTCAGGTTTTCTTTCGAGATGCAGCCTGAAAGATATGGTTTTTCTATATAGGAGAGAGGCGATGCATATTTGTTCTCCGGTTTTTCAAATGCGGTGGCACTTGTTTTCATTACGGCTATATATCCTTGGCCGTATCCCCATCCAAGCGGGTGTGTGGTATCTAAGCGACAATTCAGGATTACGCCTTCGACCGAGTTGCCGTACGTATCCTCCGAACGGCTTGCATATTCACCGTACGCGCCCGATTTCCGCGATTTCACTGGCGGGATGGTTTTAATATCCGTCAGTTTGTTTTTGTTTGTCCATTGATAAGCCTGGCCTGTTGCGATAAGCGTACCGCCTCCGGCAACCCACGATTTTATCCGGTTGACGACGGTTTCCGGGAGCGACCGTGAAGGAGAGCCGTTAGCCATAATGATGACGTTGTATTTGTTCAGGTCTGTAGTAACAAGTTTGGCATAGTCTATCATAACGGGTTTCAGGTCGAACCGTTCGCTTAACAGCATCCACACTTCTCCGGATTCGGGAACGCCCATGCCAAGGCCTGTTATCACGGCTACCGCAGGAAGTTTGAGCGGGGTGAAATAGGGTGTTCCCAAGTCGAAATCGCTCATCAGAGACTGTTTTACGGAATATATCTCTATTCCACATGTGACGGCCAAGCTGTCCATAAGTTTGTAAAGCATATCTCTGCCGAGAGATTGATTCTGAAGGGGTACGATGAATGTTCCATAGCCGAACGTGATGTTTTTTCCTTCCGCCGCATAATGGAAAGGTTTGCCGGTTGTTTTTACTATCAGGTTGTTCCGGAGCAGTTCTGCGGCTACGCGGTGTGAATAGTATTGGGAATTGTCGAACAGGTATGCGACATTGCTTTTACCGCCGGCCACACTGCCTTTGGGGAAAGGGTTATCGTCGGCTTTTTTGCCCAGTAGCCCGGCGGTTGATTTCACTTCGTCGTACTGAAGGTTGTATGCGTGGGGGAATGTCCAGGTGGAAATGTCGTAAAATACGCTGTCGCTGTATTCCGTGACATTTTCCATTATGGTTTTGACCATGGCGCTGTATTTCTGGTTGACGGGGATGATGTATGAATCTTCCGGAAGGTATTCCTTTCCGTTAACTACTTGTTTGACGGAGAGGTGATATACATCGATTCTGTGCCTGCGGAGGTTTTCGAGAAAATGAAAGTTTATTGCTTTCGAGCCGCGTGTATTGAAAATGTATCCTTGTACGGGGTCTGTTCCGGCCTGTTTGCGTGCATTGATGTAGTAGTCGCGTTGCCAGGCGAGCAATTCGTTTTTCATGGCGAGTGCGCCCTGCAGTACACCTGCGGCGGCAAATACCTGATTGCGGATGGTCGAAGGGAATGACATCAGCCCGAAGTTGCGTGTGGGGCGCAGGTGCCCACGCGCGGCGAGTTGTTCGTAAAGGATGGAAACGGTGCCGTGTATGTCGCCATACGTAGCGCCTTTACCGTAATAGAAATCGTCGTAACGCTCCTTAGAATAGTAGAGCGTGCCGATTTTGTCGAGTTCGTGTGCGCTGAAGGCGGTAAGTTTTGCAGTCAATTCTTGGTTTGCCTGCGGCGTTTGCGGGTGGGTGCGTTTGGGATGTCCGGGACTGAAATAATAGGTGCGGTCGCCGCCCTGTTCGTGGAAATCACAGACAACGTTGGGTATCCATTCAAAATACATTTCAAGGGCATTTTGTCCTTCCTTTTGCTGGGCCATCAGCCAGTCACGGTTGCAGTCTGCCCAATAATGATTGGTACGGCTGCTGGGCCATGCTTCGGTAAATTCGCGGGAGTTAAGGTCGGCAATATCGGGGAAACTGCGCGAAGTATTCACCCAGGAAGCGAAGCGGTTAATTCCGTCCGGGTTCAGCCCGGGCGTGAGGACGACTATCATGTTGTCGAGCAGGTCTTCTATTTCATTTCCCTGCAACGCCGCCAGGCAATAAGCTATTACAAGGGACGAATTTACGGCCGAAGGTTCGTTGCCGTGGATGGAATACATCAGGTTTATTACCACGGGCATTTTGGCGATATCCTGTTTTAGGGAGGTTTCCGCATTCGTAAGCTCCAAGTGCTGCCGGCGGATATTTTCGAGGTTTTGCTGATTTTTTTCCGAAGTAAAAGTAACCTGTATGAAAGGCCTGAACTGGTTTGTCTTGCCGAAGCGCTTGATGGAAACACGCGGCGAAGCCGCGGCGAGGGCTTGCATGTATGCGAGGACATTGTTCCAGTCGGCGTGCTGCTGTCCGGTTTCAAAGCCGAGTATGTCTTTCGGTTGCGGAATACGGGGGTCAAACGTATAGTTGCCTTCGGGGAGGAAATAGTTTATGCCGCAACTGTATTCCTGCGTTGCCGGCTGTGCGGCGGCTTGTTGCAAGAGGAACATGAGCCCAAACAGCAAGAGGAGCGTAATTTTTTTCATCATGATTGTCGGAGTTTAACGCGGTTTTTATTGTTGGAGATTGTTTATTATTGTGGTATAGGCTTGTTCTACGATGTGGCATATTTCTTTTCCCTTGGATTTTATTTCTTCCCGGTTGGGTGTTCCGGCATGGCGCCATTTTTTGATAAGCGGGTTGAAGGTTTCGAATACGCGGTTTTCTATGGGTTGCAGCAGTTGCATATATCCTGTACCTTCGCTGTTGAACACTTTTGAGAAGCGGATGTACGACAGCCCGTGTCCGCGTTTCACATCGTAAAGTGTATTTTTAAGCGTTTCCGCCCATTCGCACATTTGGGATGATTTATCATCCTTTTTTCTCAGCAGGATTTCCGGATTGTCGTTTCCGGCTGCCACCCACGCGGGCAGCGCCACGGAAACGGGCGGGTAACCGAGTGCCGTCCACATGACAGTCAGTTCGGGGTTTTCGCCTTCCTTTACGCCGTGGAAAACGGTTGCGCTTGCAGTTGAATTTCGCGGGATAAGGTCCAGATCGTAGATGTAGCCGTTTTTGTATATTTCCGTAACGTTTTTATCGGTATAGTCGATATCAAGCAGGAAATGATAGTAGGAACGTGCAAGTATGTTGAAAATCCACTGCGGGGAGAAGTCTTTTGAGGGCGTCTGCCTGCCGGCCAGGTTCATGGCAGTTTGGTAGCGGATGTATCCTTCTCCCCGGTCGTAGAAACCGGTACGGGAGAAGTTGGTATAGACGAGGTATCCGTTAGGGGCAATGCGGGGGTCGTTTACGTCAACCATGTCGTATCCGTCAGAACACGTTTCGAAATAAGCAGCGTTGCCTTCGGCGTCGATGACTCCGTAGTTGGCTTCGACCTTCATCGGGCGCGGCAGCGTATCCAGGAAGTGTTTAAAATCATGCATATTTTTGCAAATTTCGAGCGCCTTGCGCATCAGCGCGCCGTTTCGCGAGGAAACGCGGTTTTCCGTCAGGTTATACGAAAGCGTATTAATAATGCAGAAGCCGTATGCATTGGTTCCTGCCCAGATGTTTGCGGTATTGATTCTGGCGGAACTGTTCCGTACGATGCCGAGCAGCGGAAAACCGGCCGAATCGCAATAGACAAGGCTGTGCCGCGGGTTTTCGGTATCGGAACTTTTCCACATGAGCGGCCGGCCGTCTTTGGTTGCTTTGCCCGAAATGATAATGGTTGTGCAGGCCGGTAAATCCATTGTGCCCGCCAGCATAAAAACAATCAGCATAAATTTACAACGGTGTTTCATAGTGTATCTGCTTAAAGGTGATACAAAGATACATAATATTATGAATTATGCGAATCATAGACCTGACTTTTTTGTATATTTGCACCCATGAAAAACATCAGGAATTTCTGCATAATAGCACATATTGATCATGGCAAGAGCACATTAGCCGACCGCTTGCTGGAGCAAACCCACACGTTGACCTCCCGCGAAATGGAAGCGCAGGTGCTGGATTCGATGGAATTGGAAAAAGAAAAAGGAATTACCATCAAGAGCCACGCCATCCAGATGCAACATGCATATCAAGGCAAACAATATACGTTGAATTTGATTGATACGCCGGGGCACGTCGATTTTTCGTATGAGGTGTCGCGCGCCATTGCTTCCTGCGAGGGCGCTTTGCTGGTGGTTGACGCCACGCAGGGTATTCAGGCGCAAACCATTTCAAACCTGTATTTGGCGTTGGGGCACAATCTGGAAATTATTCCGGTGCTGAATAAAATCGACATGGAGGCGGCCATGGTGGAAGAGGTCAAAGATCAAATTGTTGATTTGTTGGGGTGCGACCCTGCCGAAATCCTTTGTGTGAGCGCCAAGACTGGCATGGGCGTGGAAGCGTTGCTGCCGGCTATTGTGGAGCGTATTCCCGCGCCCGAAGGAAATGAAGAATCGCCGTTGCAAGCCTTGATTTTCGATTCGGTATTCAATTCTTTCCGCGGCATTATTGCCTACTTCAAAGTGGTGAATGGCGTAATTCGCAAAGGCGACAAGGTAAAATTTTACAACACCGGCAAGGAGTATGAGGCGGATGAAATCGGGATTTTGCAATTGAAAATGTGTCCGCGCGATGAAATCCGCACAGGCGACGTAGGCTACATCATCTCGGGTATTAAAACGGCGGCCGAAGTAAAAGTGGGCGATACGATCACCCATGTGGAGCGGCCGTGCAACGAAGCCATCGCCGGTTTTGAGGAAGTGAAGCCCATGGTGTTTGCAGGGCTTTACCCTGTTGAGGCCGATGATTATGAAGACCTGCGCGCTTCTATCGAAAAGTTGCAATTGAACGATGCGTCGCTTACATTTGTACCGGAGTCGTCGTTGGCGCTTGGATTCGGCTTCCGCTGCGGCTTTCTGGGATTGCTGCACATGGAAATTATTCAGGAACGCCTCTACCGCGAGTTCAACATGGATGTAATTACCACCGTGCCGAACGTGTCCTACAAGGTTTATACCACGCAGGGCGAGGTGGCCGATGTGCACAATCCTTCGGGACTGCCGGCCCCCACGCTTATCGACCACATTGAAGAGCCGTATATCAATGCGCAAATTATTACCAAAGCCGAGTATTACGGCATGGTAATGAAACTGTGCCTCGACAAACGCGGCGTGCTGAAAAACGAGCATTACCTCACCAGCGAACGAGTGGAACTGACTTTCAGTATGCCTTTGGCCGAAATCGTATTCGATTTTTACGATAAACTAAAAAGCGTGTCGCGCGGGTATGCTTCTTTCGATTATCACATCACAGGCTTTGCCAACGCCGATTTGGTAAAGTTAGACATTTTGCTGAACGGCGAACAGGTGGATGCGCTTTCGTGTCTCATCTACCGGGGCAATGCGTACGATTTTGGACGGCGGATGTGCGAAAAATTGAAAGAACTCATCCCCCGCCAACAATTCGATATTGCCGTGCAGGCCGCCATCGGCGCGAAAATCATCGCCCGCGAAACCATTAAAGCCCTGCGCAAAGACGTAACCGCCAAGTGTTACGGCGGCGACATTACCCGCAAGCGCAAACTGTTGGAAAAACAAAAGAAAGGCAAGAAGCGCATGCGGCAAGTGGGCAACGTGGAAGTGCCGCAACAAGCCTTCTTAGCCGTGTTGAAACTCGACTAATAACACATTTTAACACTTTTTTATTTGGATTTTTAAAAATTGTGTTTATATTTGCAGCGTGAGATGTTACTTACGTTCTTTTTAATTACTTGTTGGCGCTCGCTTTTGAGTACTCTAAATTAAGAAACTAGCAAATTTTCTGAATAATCCGATAGGGGAATAAAGTTAGCGCCCACACGTTTCTTTTTTTCACTCCAATTTTATGTATTGTTAGAAAGACAGGTGTGGGCCTAGTTTATTTATCGGACTGGTTGTGCTAGACCTCTTAATTTAAATAAGCTATCTACAGGCTCGCGCTACCTTATTGAGTTAAGAACTAAGAGTTAAGAATTAAGAGTTCCATTAATTATGAATTTTCTTAATCTCTTAATTACCTAATCTCTTAATCACTTTTTGTGTGTTGCAATGTTTTTTTGCGAT